>JAGXHB010000102.1 GCA_024636425.1 Roseobacter sp. | reverse complement strand
TGCAGTGAGTATTTGAAAAAGGGTGAAAAGGAGGTGGTTTCGCTCCATTTCACCCTTTTCCAAATACTCAATCCCTAGGGTGCGCCGCGCGGGCCGATTGCGTCAGGTTTTCTGCGCCAGAGCCCAGGCGCAGATCGGCATGTCCGGGTCGTTGCTGGTGTCGTCCGTTGCCGCGTCATATTCGGGGGGCCAGACCTCTTCCATGTTGCGCAAGGCCGCGCTGCGGTTGCCCCATTGAAAAGACCGGATGTGGTCCGCTTCAAAACCACATTCGATCAGCAGGTTTTTCAGTCCCCGGGCAGACCAGCGTGAATTGTCCATCGGTGCTGCATGGAAGGGCACGAAAAACGGCACGGCCACCCAGAAATGTCCGCCTTTCTTCAGCATGCGACGCACGTTTCTTGTGGCTGCATAGGGTCGGTCAAGATGTTCCCAGACCTGATTTGCGAGGATCAGATCATACTTACGGGGACGGTCCAGTTTCTTGTCGAGGATCGGGCCGGCGCAGATGTCGTGGTCGGGATAGCGGAACTGTTCGTAGGACTTGAAGTCGAACATCTCTCCCCATTTGCCGGAGATTTCGGCAACGTCGAGCTGTTGGGGAATGAGTTCCTGGATCATGCGGCGGCTTGCAGGCCCCATGACCACGCGATTGAGACTGACCATGACTAATCTATGCCACTGGCACTGCCGTGCGTCCAGCGCGGCGTGAACACTGGTCCTTACATGTGGATCACGCGCCCATAGGCATCAAGCACGGATTCGTGCATCATCTCGGACAGCGTCGGATGCGGGAAGACGGTGTTCATCAGGTCTTCTTCGGTGGTTTCAAGCTGGCGACCGACGACATAGCCCTGGATCAGTTCGGTGACTTCCGCGCCGACCATATGCGCGCCGAGCAACTCGCCGGTCTTGGCGTCGAAGATGGTCTTGATCATGCCTTCGGGTTCGCCAAGCGCAATCGCCTTGCCGTTGCCAATGAAGGGGAAGCGTCCGACCTTGATGTCGTATCCCAGTTCCTTGGCCTTGGCTTCGGTATAACCGACGGAGGCGACCTGCGGATGGCAATAGGTGCAGCCTGCGATGCTCTCGGGCTTGACCGGATGGGGGTGCTGGCCTGCGATCAGTTCAGCGACCATCACGCCCTCGTGCGACGCCTTGTGCGCCAGCCAGGGCGCGCCGGCGATGTCGCCGATGGCATAAAGCCCATCGACCCCGGTACGGCAATATTCATCCGTGATGACATGGGTGCGGTCGATCTTCACGCCAAGATCTTCCAGCCCCAGATCTTCGGTGTTGCCGACGATGCCCACGGCGGAAATGACGGTGTCGAACTCCATCTTTTCGACCTTGCCATTCGCCTCGATATGGGCGGTGACCTTGTCCTTGGCGCGGTCGAGCTGTTTGACGGTCGCCTTTTGCATGATCTTCATGCCTTGCTTTTCAAACTGCTTCTTGGCGAATTTGCTGATTTCTTCATCTTCGACGGGCAGGATGCGGTCCATCACTTCGACCACCGTCGTTTCGGCCCCGAGGGTGTTGTAGAAACTGGCAAATTCGATGCCAATCGCGCCCGATCCGATAACCAGCAGTTTCTTGGGCATGCGTTTGGGTTGCAGCGCGTCCTTGTACATCCAGACCCGGTCGCCATCAGCTTCGAGACCCGCCAGGTTGCGGGCGCGCGCGCCGGTGGCGAGCACGATGTTCTTCGCGCTCAGATCTTCGGTGCCCTTGTCCGTCTTGACGCTGACCTTGCCTTTGCCGGTCAGTCTGGCGGTGCCCATCACAACGGTCACCTTGTTCTTCTTCATCAGATGGCCGATGCCGCTGGTAAGTTGTCCTGCCACCTTCCGCGACCGTTTGACGACAGCCTCCAGATCAAACCCGATCTTGTCCGCGCTCAACCCGAATTCGGAGGCGCGATGCATGAGGTGGAAAACTTCAGCCGAGCGCAGCAGCGCCTTGGTCGGGATACAGCCCCAGTTCAGGCAGATGCCGCCCAGATGTTCGCGTTCGACGATAGCAACGGAAAGCCCAAGCTGCGCGCCGCGAATGGCCGCCACGTAGCCGCCCGGCCCCGCACCGATCACAATCAGATCAAAGGATTTGTCAGCCATTAAGGAAACCTCGCAGCATGGATCAGCAGATATAGTTTAGCGGTAAACTATATCTGCTGTATCAGCAACAGCGAGAATGCCGGTGCGCCCCTCAGGCCGCTTCGCTTTCCTGCTGCAAGGCGCGCACGGTAGACCCGTAGCCGCCGCTTTCGACATAGGATTTTTCCACTGCGGTGGTGCTGCGGTTCAACGCGTCATTGCGATAGGGGAAGCGGCCGAAGTCGCGGATCACCTTGCGATGGGCGCGTGCGTGGAGCAGGTTGTCCGAGGTCTTGGGCATCCGCTCGCACATCAGACGCACGCAGCGGTCCTGATCGATCAGGTTTTCGGAATGCATCATCGGCAGGTAAAAGAACTGACGCGCCGGAGGGTCGATCTTGAGATCCCAGCCCTTCTGGATCGCTGATTTCGCCGCAGCGAGTGCTGCGCGGTCGGTGGAGAAGGCACGGCCCTCCCCGCGGAACATGTTGCGGGGAAACTGGTCGGTCAGGATGATATAGGCCAGCGCACCTGTGGGATAGGTCAGCCACAAGGAGAAGTTCCCCTCTGAAGCGGCCTGCCACGTTTCAAGAAACTGCTCACGGATCGCCGTGTCAAGATCGTCTTCCACGGCGTACCATTTGTCTTCGCCGACGTGATCCAGCCAAAACTTCAGTATATCTTCCGGGCCTTGCATAGTGGTTCCTTACCTTACCCATGATCATGTGGCGTAGTCTGTGCCCTATGGCACCGATTTAACAAACAAGTTTTGCAACAAAACCGTCACAAACCGCACGGTCAGGCCGCATTATCGACGGAAGTGTCGCTTTCCAGAGCGTGTTCCTGCGCAAGCTCGACGGCGATGGTGGTCGCGGCGGGATAAATCGGTACGTAGTTCCCCGTCTCGTCCGAGGGAATCGCAGGCCGTACCGTGGCGCGGTAGGTGCCGTAAACGGCCAGCACAGCGAACAACACTGCGGTAAACAGATAGAACCCGCCCGGCCCCAGTGCCGTGCCCATCATCCAGCCGGTGATAATCGGCCCCAGGATGGCACCCAGACCGTTGATGAAGAGCATCCCGCCGGATGCGGCCGCCATGTCTTCATGTTCCAGAAAGTCATTGGTGTGGGCGATCAAGAGCGAATAAAGCGGGTTGGACATGCCCCCCACCACAAAGGAAACGATCAGCAGAAGCGGGAAGATGTGGCCGAAAACCATCCCCGCAATCGAACCCGCGCAGCCCACGACCGACGTGATCACGATAAGCAGCCGGCGGTCCATCCGGTCTGACACCCAGCCGATCGGGTATTGCAGGATCACCGATCCCACGAAGAACACCGCCACGAAGGTCGAGATCTGCGCGACGCTCAGGCCGGCTTCGGCACCATAGACTGACGCCATACCAAACTGCGCCGAAAACACGCCACCGAGCAGGAACATGCCCACGCAGCCCAGAGGGGACACGGTGGCGAGGGCGCGCAAGCTCATCGGTTTGGTGGTGCCGAACGCCGGTGTCGGGCTGATTGACAGCAGGATCGGCGTCACCGCAAGGCTGACCAGAACCGACGGGATCACGAAAAGCACAAAACCCGACGGGTCCGCAGTCAACAACAGGGCCTGCGCGATCACGATGCCCATCGTCTGCACGATCATATAGAGCGACAGCGCCTGCCCGCGGTTTTCATTGGTCGCCGAGTTGTTCAGCCAGCTTTCAGCAGTCACATAGACGGCAGAGAAACAAAAGCCGATCAGCACGCGGCCCACAGACCAGACCGCGATGTTCGGAAAGGTCGGATAAAGGATCATGACAGCTGAAATCATCGACGCGACGGCCGCAAAAACACGCACGTGACCCACGCGGCGGATCATCCCCGGTGCCATGCGCGACCCGCCCAGAAAGCCCACGAAATAGGAGGACATGACAATCGACATTTCGAAGGTCGAAAAGGATTCGATGCCGCCCCGGATACCCAGCAGCGTACCTTGCATGCCGTTGCCGATCATGAGCAGACACATGCCAAGCAACAATGCCCATGCGCTTGTAAATACCTGTAGCATTGCCGCGAATCCTTTGTCGTCGTTTGTCCCTTCCCTGACCTTGTTCCGGATGTGTGTCACCCCCGTGAACGACGCTCAGGCGGGTTTTTGCGCCTCGGGTATCAAAAGCGACGCATCGCCGTAGGAAAAGAAGCGATAATTTTCGCTAATCGCATGATTATAAATATTTTTTACGGTATCACGCCCCATGAGTGCCGCGACCAGCATCATGAGTGTGGATTTCGGCAGATGGAAATTCGTCATCAGCGCATCGGCAACGTTGAACCGGAAGCCGGGAGTGATGAAAATATCGGTGTCGCCCTCCCAGGGTTCGATCCGGCCGCTGCGACCTGCGGTCTCGATCAGACGCAGGGCCGTGGTGCCGACGGGGATGACCCGTCCGCCTGCATCCTTGGTCGCCGCGATCTCGGAGGCGGCTTGCGCGCTGACCTGCCCCCATTCGCTGTGCATCTTGTGCTGAGAGATGTCATCGACCTTGACCGGCAGGAAGGTGCCCGCGCCGACGTGCAGGGTCACGTGGGTAAAGTCTATTCCCTTGCCGGCAAGCGTTTGCAGCAGCGCCTCGTCAAAATGCAACGACGCGGTGGGGGCCGCGACCGCCCCGGTATGGCGCGCGAACACCGTTTGATAATCGGTCAGATCCTGCGCGTCGGCGGGGCGTTTGGCGGCAATATATGGCGGCAGCGGCATTGCACCCGCCGCGTTCAGCGCCGCATCGAAATCGTCCCCGGTAGCATTGAAGCGCAGATGTCCCTGCCCGTCCGCGGTACGTTCCAGCGTGGCGCGCAGGTCGGAGCTAAAGATCACCTCTTCGCCCGGTTTCAACTTTTTCAGCGGTTTGATCAGCGCGGACCATGTGCCATCGCTGCGCGGTTCCAGCAGCGTCACCTCGATCCGGGCCTGCACCGGGCCTTGCGCGCTGTCGCGGTGGCGCAGGCCATTCAACCGCGCGGGGATCACTCGGGTATCGTTCAGCACCAGCCGGTCGCCGGGGCGCAGCCAATCGGGCAGATCGGTCACATGCCGGTCATGCAGAGTGTCTCCGTCGGCCACCAGCAGCCGTGCGGAAGACCGCGGCACCGCAGGCCGCGTGGCGATCAGCCGTTCGGGCAGATCAAAATCAAAATCGCTCAGCTTCAGGGTCTGGGGCATGGCGGTCGCTTAGCGCCCCTCAAACCGCTCCACAACCGGTTTTTGCGGTGCGGGCGGTGTGGACCCCGGCAAGGTCGAACGGCTGATGCCATCTACCGTGGGCAGGTCGGGCGGCGGCGTGCGAAAGATCTCGCGCAGGAAACCGGGCGCAAGAGCCGACAGCGGATTGACCGACACGTCGGGATTTTGCGCCGTACCGCCAAGGCTATAGTTGAATCCCACCAGCCCCTCGCCCTTGCGGGTCATGAAGCTGGCAATTCCGTTCAGCAGATAGACCGGCGTGATGACACCCTGCAAGGCCAGTTGACCGCTATCCGTGGCAAACACCCCATCCATCGAAATCCCCAGAGAGGCCCCTGTGGCGCTCGCCTCCGTCAAGGTGACGCGGTTGGGGGTCATGCGGAAATCCGCATCGACCGCATCGAAATAGATACCATCGCCGTTCAGTTCATTGACCAGCCCGACGACCGACACTGCGTTGACGAGGGCGGCAATCGCCGGTGCGTCCTTGACCCGCACATCGGTCATCTGGGCGCGCCCGTCAAAGGCACCGCCTGATCCCACGGGCAGCAGCGTCAACACCAGATTGCCACCTTGCACCTGCCTGACCATGTTGGCAGACCGCAGTACCCCGCCCGCATCCGACGCGGTCAGCTGGATGGCACTGCGCCCGTTTTGCGGCACGACGCGCCCTGCGACCGGGGTCTCTCCGTTCAGACGCGCGGTGAAGCTGCCGTCCAGCCCGCGCGCAAGGTCGAACTCTCCGCGCATCTCGGTGAGCGCGATCTTGTCGGTTATCACCAGCCGGTCAAGGTTCAGCAACAGCGGTGGACCGGGAATGCCGGAAGGCGCACTGTTGCCGAACTGCGCGCGGCGCATATCAAGCGTGCCGCCGCGCACCACGACCTGCACCGGCGTGCCTGCACCCTGCCCCAGCAGATCGACTGGCATGTTCAGCCAGTCCCCCACCGTCAGCGTGTTGAACCGCACCCGCTCCAGCGTACCGGCCCCCGACAGTTGCACGGCCCCCTTCGCGTTCAGACCCGCCCCTTCGATTTCCAGCGCATCAACCTGCGGAACCGGGCCCAACCTGCCCGAGACCGCCAGTCTGCCGGTCGAACCCGCAGGTTTTACCCACCCGATTTGCGGAACCGAAAGCCGAAGCCCGCGCAAGTCTGACGTCAGCGAGAATTCCGGAGCCGCTCCCTTGACCAGATCAAGCGCGAACGATCCTGTGCCATCGCCGGTCATCGTCCCCGGCGGCAATGCGATCTTGAATGTTTCCAGCGCCTGTTCGTTCAACGCGATGTCAGCGCGCACGGCGCTGGCGGCACCGGGCTTGCCCAAGGGCTGCGACCAGCCCCCGTCGAAGGGGATCCCGTCAACCGTGCCTTCACCGTTGATCTCTATGCTTTCATTGGAGGCCACCAGTGACAGCCGGTCAGCACGCAAGCTGCGGTCCTTGATCAGTATGTCGCTGCTGACATCCAGCAGATCGCCGGTGAAATCAAAGCGGGTCAGCTTCGGATCCGAGCCCTTTTTCATCGGGAAGGACAGCGTCCCCGACAAGTGCATCATGGCGTCCGCCACGTCGACAGGCAGGTTTGCCTTGTCCATGACGCTGAGCGGCGGCAGGTTCAGCAGGGACAGTACAGAAGTCGCAGGCGCTTGGGCGTTCAGGCGCACGATGCCCGGCGGTCCGTCCTTGATCGTCACGTCCGGCATGATGAACGACGACGGCTCAATCTGGATCGGATCGCCTTGTGGCGGGGTCACCTGCCCTTCGTCCAGGCCGACGACAAAGCGGTTTTCAAGTAACGTCGCATGGCCGCGGGCCTTGGCGATATTGGGCATGGTGCGCAGAAACCGCACTTCGGCATCGGCAAAATCGAACGAAAGATAGGTTTGCGGCTTGCCTTGGGGCGCAAGCCTGAAGGCAAGATCGACATTGCTGAGCCCGCCTTGGTAGACGTTTTCTTCGACCCATTTGCGGGTCTTGGGTTTTGCCTTCTCGGGCCAGAGCGCCAGCAGACGGTCGGGCGAGATCGCGTTCAGCCCGGCATCCAGCGCGACCTGCCAGCCTTGGGCACCCGCACTCAGATCGCCCTGCACATTCAGGGTCATGCCGCCATCCGTGATGTCCATGCGCCCCAGCGTCAGATGGAACGGATTGAATGCGATCTGCAGATCCACATCCGCGCCCTCGATGGCAACCGGTTCGGCGTAGACATCCGCGGGGTTGGCCACCAGATCGCGCAACGCCATCTGCGCGACCAGCTTGGTCAGCTTGCCGTTCTCGTCCGTGCCAAGCGTCGCTTCGCCCTCCATCCGGCCCGACACCCACTCGCTTTCGACCGACAATTCGTCGAAGCGCAGCAACCGCGCGGCGGGGTCATAGCTGAAATAGCTGCGCGCACCCTCAAAGGGGATCGGTGCCGCGTTTGCATTGGGCTGCACCACGCCGCTGCCGATCTGGAGCGTCGCATTCAGGAGCTGGAAAGCGCCGTCCTCGTCGATGCTGCTGCGTACGGAGCCCGAGATGGGGGCGCGCAGGACGTTGAGCCAGGCAAAGGCAGGGCTTTGCACCGCGATATCCTCCGAAGCGACCCCGTCAAATGTCACCCCGAAACGCGACGCCGTATCACCGATGGTGCTGGAATAATTCGCCGCGACCGTGGCCACGTCGGCACCGCCGCCCAGCACGGCCAGATCGGCGGAAACCAGCAGCGAATTGCCCTCACGGTTCAGACGCAGACGCCCGCCATCTGCCGTCCAGGTTCGGTCCACCTGCAGGTCCGTATAGCTGAGGGTAAGGGCGCGCAGATTGACAGATCGCAACCGGCTGAGCACGGGCATCTTCAAGACCGTATCCATCTGGTCGATCAACCGGGGCAAGTTTGCAAAGCTACCGTCGCGGTCACGCCGCACGGTTGCCACCATACCCGACAGCGCGATATCGCGTGGCCGCACCCTGCCTTCCATCATCCCCCGTATCGAAAAGCTGGCACGGACTTCGCGGAATGCGGCCAGCTCAACCCCGTCGGGTGTCGTGACAGCCACGTCCTGCAACCGGATGCGCGGCCGCCAGCCTTCGTCCACGATCAGCACCATTTCGCCGAAAACGATGCGGGTTTGCGGCAAGTCGCGCGCCAACCGCTGTTCGATACGCGTTTCCAGCCAGCCGGGAACGACAACAGGGCTGCGGATCATGTAGATGGCGGTGCCTGCAACAGCCCCCACCACCAGCACGATCACCAGCAGCGACCACTTGGTTGCTTGCCACAGCCGCCTTTGTTTGCGCGGTTTCAAGGTTTCGCTGTCTGACATCGTCGTCCATTTGTGGGGGTCTTGGGCTTTATCTTTCGCCAATCCGTTCTACTATGGCAGCGCAGTCAACCGCTTCCAATACATAAGAAAGTGACCCATGCCCGAGATTAATCAACCCGCGCCCGATTTCACCCTGCCCGTCACCGGTGGCGGCGACGTAACCCTGTCAGATCTGCAAGGCAAGTCTGTCGTCCTATACTTCTACCCCCGCGACGACACGCCCGGCTGCACCACCGAAGCGGTCGGCTTTTCCGAGCATCTTCAAGCATTCGAGGATGCAGGTGCCGTGGTCTACGGCATTTCGCGCGACAGTATGGCCAAGCATGACCGCTTTGCCGCCAAGCACGAGCTTACCGTGCCTTTGCTCGCGGACGAAGAAGGCACCGTGACCGAGGCCTATGATGTCTGGGTCGAAAAGAACATGTACGGCAAGAAATCCATGGGCATCGAACGGGCGACCTATCTGATTGACGCGCAAGGCAATATCGCGCGGATCTGGCGCAAGGTCAAAGTGCCCGGCCACGTCGAAGAGGTGCTGGAGGCGGTTCGCGCGCTATGATGCCGCTGGCCGAAATGGCCGACCGCGTGCTGCACACTGCCGACGGGCGCGCCAAGACGGCGCTGTCGCATGAATACGCGGCGGCCTGGCGCGCCGCCCGTGCGAGCGGTGATGCGCCGCAGATCGGGCGCAGTGACCCGCCCTTGCGGCCTGCACGCCCCGAAAAGCCAGAGCTTTTGTCGCCGCGTGACGTGCCACAGCGCAAACCCGGCTCGCCCGAAGGACGCATCGCCTTGCTCCATGCGGTGGCCCATATCGAACTGAACGCGGTCGATCTGCACTGGGACATCATCGCGCGCTTCACGGATGTCAAAATGCCCATGGGGTTTTACGATGACTGGGTCAAAGCCGCAGACGAGGAATCCAAGCATTTCAATCTGATGTGCGACTGCCTTGAAGCATTGGGCAGCCATTATGGCGCACTGCCCGCACATGCCGGGATGTGGCGTGCCGCCGAGGAAACCGCCGATGACTTCATGGGCAGGCTCGCCGTGGTACCCATGGTACTTGAAGCGCGGGGGCTGGATGTGACCCCCGGCATGATCAAGATTTTCAAACAGGCCAAGGACTCCAAGGCGATTGCCGCGCTCGAGACGATCTATGCCGAAGAAGTTGCACATGTGGCTTACGGGTCAAAATGGTTCCATTTCCTGTGCGGCCGCCATGACCTTGATCCAAAAGACGAATTTCACCGCCTTGTGCGCAAGTATTTTCACGGTCTGCTCAAGCCGCCATTCAACGAAGAAAAGCGGGCTGAAGCAGGCATTCCGCCCGATTTTTATTGGCCGCTCACTGAAACTGCGTGAAAATTCTCCAACAAGCCTTTGAATAGGCGGATTTTTGCCAAAGTGACCGTGAATAATTCGTTTCATGCCTATCGCAGATTCAACAGGCTTGCCCGTGCGGTTTGGTCTGTCTAAGCACGACGGGTGATATGCGGCGTGCGGTTGGGGGACTTTTGCGCCGATAGGGGACGGGACAAGGATACCAGGCGTGCGAACGAGATTGGCAATTAAGATACACACGTTTTTGGAACGTTTTTTCCCGGAACGCCGTGTTTTCCTGAAATCTGATACAGACACGCGCTTTATCCGTCTGCGACCTTCTACTCAACTTGTGGCATTTGCCGGCTCGGCCATGCT
This sequence comes from Roseobacter sp., assembly GCA_024636425.1. GTDB lineage: Bacteria > Pseudomonadota > Alphaproteobacteria > Rhodobacterales > Rhodobacteraceae > Sulfitobacter. The sequence continues at coordinate 799 of JAGXHB010000102.1, read as the reverse complement.
TGTTGCCTGGGCCATCATCGCCACCGCCATTATCCTGATGGACAGCATCGGTTCTGGGAATTTCCGCGAACAGGCCAAGCGGGAACAAATTACCTATCAGGCCCGGTTGAGCGATCTTTCCGCACAGCGCAACGGCCGCGCCGAAGAAGCGATTGCCGCTCAGGAACGCTTTAATGCGGCGCTCAAGCAGATTTCCGTGATGCAGTCCGAACTTCTGGCGTCGGAAACACGGCGGCGCGAGCTGGAAACCGGCATCGAAGTGATCCAGAGCACCTTGCGCAGCACCATGAAAGACCGTGAAATCGCCCGTGCGCAGATCGCGTCGATCGAAGGGGCCGAAGACGGCAATCAGGGTGCGGCCTCGGCTAAATCCTCTGCTCCGGTCTCCATTCTGGCCGAGGCATTGGCCCGGACCGCTGCAGAACGCGATCAGGTGATCGTCGACGCGCAGGACGCCCTCGTCGAAGCTGACACGCTCTCGCAAGAGCTTGCGCTGATGAAGGACCAGAACGATGCGATTTTCCGCCAGCTTGAAGAAGCGATGTCTGTTTCGGTCGAACCCCTGGAAAAGATGTTCCGCAGCGCAGGCATGCCGACCGACCGGATGCTTGAAACCGTGCGCCGCGGCTATTCCGGTCAGGGCGGCCCGATGATGCCACTTACGTTTTCCACCCGCGGCGAAGAACTGACGCCGGATACCCTGCGCGCCAACCGCCTGCTGAACCAGATGGACCGGTTGAACCTGTACCGGCTGGCCGCGCAGAAAGCGCCCTTTGCCAGCCCGTTGAAATCCGCCTTC
>JAGXHB010000101.1 GCA_024636425.1 Roseobacter sp. | reverse complement strand
TCCCCTTCCCTTGGGCTTTACGCGGATCAAGCAGGGCGACCAGATCACCATCGGAGGCCGTGTTTTCGATGTGCATATGGGAAACGGTCACGCGCCGGAACACGCAACCTTCTGGAGCCGCGATGACAATATTATCATCGCAGGCGACCAGATCCTGCCGTCGATCAGCCCCAATGTCGGCGTCTATGCGACCGAACCGATGGCCGACCCGATCGGTGAATGGCTGGAGGCGTGCGAGCGTCTGGCACCCATGGGGCGGGCCGACCATCTGGTTCTGGGCGGGCACAAGCTGCCCTTTACAGGACTGCCGACGCGGATGCGGCAGTTGATCGAAAACCACCATGGCGCGCTGAAACGGCTGGTCAAATTCATCGAAACCCCCAAATCGGCGTCAGAATGTTTTCCGACGCTTTTCAAACGCAAGATCGGTGACGGCGAATATGGTCTGGCCCTGGTTGAGGCGGTCGCCCATTTGAGCCATCTTCATCAGTCGGGCCTTGCCACACGTAGCCTGCGCGAAACGGATGGCGCGTGGGTGTATCAGGCAAAGGCGTAGGGCCGGATGGACAACCAGATACGGGCGCTGCCAAAGAAAACCAAGGAAGAGCCGCCGAATCGTACCGGGTTTCGTCTGGTCGCGGATATGGAGGCTGATGCAGCGTCGCCGCAGGATGAAAACTGATAAGAACGTGTGGTTTTGACATCGTGACATGGTCTTGCGAATGCAGTAACCCGTGCACAACCACTTCGAACACAACGACAAAGGAACGCCCAAATGGCCAAGCATGAACACGGCTCAATGGATACGAAAGCTCAGGAAAAGGCTTTTGACGGATTCATGAATTACGTCAAATGGGCGAGCATCGTGATCATCGGTCTTCTTGTCTTTATGGCGATTTTCGCCCGCTGAACCTTTTAAATTTACCGAGACGAGGCAGCATCATGCGTATCTGGGTGGCTTTGGCCCTGATCGGGGTTATTTCGGCGTGCGCCAATGACACCGGCACAGACAGTTCCCCGGCCGAAGTCGCGGCAGCAGCTTTTGCCGCACCGGGCCCGCGGTCAATCACGCTGATGACGATGGTCAACAACCGAACCGGCAGCGGCGGGCATACCGCTTTGCTGGTCAATGGGTCGCAGCAGGTGATCTTTGATCCCGCCGGTTCCTTCCGGGATTCGCGCGTTGTCGAACGCGGCGATGTTCTGTACGGGATATCACCTCGCTGGATACAGGCTTACAAATCCGCGCACGCCCGCAGCAGCTACCATGTGGTCAGCCAGACTGTCCCGGTGACCGATGCACAGGCCGAACAGATTTTGAAGCTGGTCATTGCGAACGGCTCCGTGCCGGGTGTTTATTGCACGAATGCAACGTCGTCGCTGTTGCAGAAAGTGCCCGGATTTCAGGGGATCGAGACGACGTTTTACCCCGTGAAACTCTCGGATCAGTTTGCGACACTGCCCGGAGTGACCGAGACGAAATACTACGAAAACGACGACGGTGACGTGGTGGATGCCGTAGAGGCCGGGCTGTTAGCCGAGTAGCCAAAGCATGGCGTAAAGTGTCGCGGCACCTGCGATAATCGCGCCCAGTACGTTTTTTGTCATAATTCCGACCCCCAAGGTCACTGCGGCTGCGGCGACGCGGGCGGGATCAAACGTGCCGTCCGTCGCTGCCGGCCATAGAACCTGCGGTGCCACCAGCGCAGGCAGGATCGCGACAGCCGTGTATCGCAGGTGGCGCAGCAGCCATGCGGGCATTTCGCGGTCGCCCACCAGCCCGGTAAAGACAAAGCGCAAGCCAAAGCTGCCAAGCCCCAAAGCAATGATCACGAACCAAAGTGTGCCTGTGTCGATCATCCTGCCTGCCCCTTTTCACGGCTTTCGAGCCAGACCTCTGTCTGTGCCCCGGCGATCATGCCGGCCAGCCCGGCAAGGATCAGGCCCAAGGAATAGGGCACACCCGCTGTCACCAACGCAGCGACCGATGCGACGACCGCCGCGACCACATGCGCCGGCGTGCGGAACATCGGTGCGATCATCGCCAGAAAGGTGATCGGCAAGGCGAAATCAAGCGCCCAGCTTTCGGGGATCTGCGCGCCAAGCAAGGCACCAAGCAGGGTAAACAGATACCAAAGCGGCACGATAGGTGTGACGCAGCCAAAGAAATAGGACATGCGCTGCGGGATGGTCATGTCCGGCTCTTTTTCATACTGCGCCATCGAACAAACATAGGACTGATCGACAGTCAGATAGGCCGCAAGCGCGCGCTGCCACAGCGGCGCGGCCCCGATATAGGGGGTCAAAGACGCGGAATACATCGCCATGCGCAGGTTCACCGCAAGCGCCGACGCCAGCACGATCGCCGTCGGCGCGTGTTCCTGCATCAGCTGTAGCGCGGTAAATTGTGCTGCCCCTGCAATGACCACGACCGAAAAAGCCAGCGTCTCGAAAACGCTCAGCCCTGCTTCGGTCGCAAGAATGCCAAAGAGTGACGAAAAAGGGATAATCACCAGAATGAAGGGTGCCGCATCCACGAGACCTTTGCGATATGCGGATTTCGTGGTGGTGATGGCCATGCGTTGCCCCTAGATTACGACGGTATGCTTAACTGCCACCTTGGGGGGATGCAATTGTCTGTCAGGCCCGACATCACCGATTATCTCATTGCGCCTCAACCGGGGGCGGCCCGTCTGACCCGTGCCGTAACGGGGCGCGACCAGAACGGTGCGAACACTACGATCAATGTGGTCGAGGAACGCCCGCTGACGATCTTTTTGAACGCGCAGGAAATCGTCACGGCCATGACGATCGGCGACTACCCCGAATACCTCGCCCTCGGGTTTTTGCGCAATCAGGGCATGCTGCGCGATGGCGAAGAGATTATCCGCGTCGATTATGACGAAGATCTCGAGGTGGTCGTTGTGCGCACCGCCCGCAAGACCGACTACGAAGACAAGATGCGCAAGAAAACCCGCACCAGCGGCTGCGCTGTCGGTACCGTCTTTGGCGACATGATGGAGGGGCTCGAGAACGTGAGCCTGCCCGCGACGCCCGTCCACACCTCGTGGCTCTATGCTTTGAGCGCCCAGATCAACCGCACCCCAAGCCTTTATCTGGAGGCGGGAGCCATTCACGGAACGGTGCTGTGCCAAGGCGACAAACCCTTGGTTTATATGGAGGATGTCGGGCGTCATAACGCAGTCGACAAGATCGCGGGCTGGATGTTGTCCGAAAATATCGGCGCGGCTGACAAGATCCTTTACACGACAGGGCGCCTCACGTCTGAAATGGTGATCAAGACAGCAATGATGGGCATTCCGGTGCTTGCGTCGCGGTCAGGGTTTACCGCCTGGGGTGTGGAAATCGCCAATCAGGTCGGGCTGACGCTGATCGGCAGAATGAAGGGCAAACGGTTCATCTGCCTTGCAGGCGAAGACCGTCTGGTGCGTGACGCCGACCCCGACACGGTGGCCGATGAACCACGGCGCTCAGGCCGCAAGGGGGACGTATGAAACAACCTTTGGGCGTTATTCTTGCCGGGGGGCAGGCGACCCGTATGGGCGGTGGCGATAAGGGGCTGCTGACGTTGGGTGGGCAGACCATTCTGGGCCATGTGATCGAACGGCTTGCGCCGCAAGTTGCGGCGATGGCGCTGAACGCAAACGGTGATGCAGCACGCTTTGCCGATCTGAAACTACCGGTGCTGCCGGACAGTATCGACGGCTTCGCGGGTCCGCTTGCGGGCGTGCTGGCCGGGCTTGACTGGGCAGCGTCCCAAGGGGCGGACGCGATTGTGACGGCAGCGGCGGACACGCCGTTCTTTCCCGGTGATCTGGTGCCGCAACTGCTGCTGGCAGGCGAGGGGATGACCCACCCGCTGGTTCTCGCCGCCACGCCTGATGCGGGCGGCGACAAGGCGCGGCATCCGACGTTTGGCCTCTGGCCGGTCGCGTTACGGGACGATCTGCGCGCGGCTTTGCAGGACGGTTTGCGCAAGGTGGTGATGTGGACGCAAAAGCACGGCGGGCGCGAGGCAATGTTTCCGCATGAGGCGGCGTTCTTCAACATCAACACGCCCGAAGACCTCAAGACAGCGGAAAGCATGCTATGAATATCTATGGTGTTGTCGGCTGGAAAAACGCTGGCAAAACCGGCCTGATGGAGCGGTTGGTGACGGAGATTACCGGGCGCGGCATCACCGTTTCCACCGTCAAGCACGCGCATCACAGTTTCGATGTGGATCATGCCGGCAAGGATAGCCACCGGCACCGGGTCGCAGGTGCGCGCGAGGTGCTGCTGGCGTCGCGCAACCGCTTTGCGCTGATGCACGAGCTGCGCGACGAGGTCGAGCCGACGCTTCAGGATCTGCTGACGCGCCTGTCGCCGGTCGATCTGGTGCTGATCGAAGGGTACAAACGCGATGCCCACCCCAAGGTCGAAGCCCACCGTGCTGAAACAGGCAATCCGCTGATCGCGCCGGAGGATCCCACGATCCGCGCGGTTGCAAGTGACACGGCCCTGACGCTGGACCGGCCTGTGTTCGACCTGAATGACACCGTCTCTATCGCTGATTTCATCTTGGGCGAGGTGGGGTTGTGACAGCGTTCGACACCATCGTCATGATCGACTGGTCGGGTGGCAATGACACCGGGCCCACGCCGAAAAAGGATGCGATCTGGGCGGGCATCAGCCGGGAAGGAATATCGCAAACGCCGGTTTATCTGCGCAACCGGATCGTCGCGGAAAGCTGGATCGCGGAACTGATCGAAGCGGAGTTGGCGGCAGGACGCCGCACAATGATCGGATTTGATTTCTCCTTTGGCTATCCCTTGGGCTTTGCGGAGGCGTTGACCGGCGACAGCAACCCCTTTGCCGTCTGGGACTGGTTTGCCGCCCGCATCAAGGACACGCCCACAGCCAACAACCGCTTTGATCTCGCGGGGGAGCTCAACCTCGGGCTGGGTGAAGGCAAGGGCCCGTTCTGGTTCAACGGTCTGGTCAATCGCGACATCCCCGGATTGGCCCGGAACAAGTCCGGTTATGTGAATCCTTTTGCCGATCATCGTCGTTCTGAAACGCTGGCGAAGGGTGCCTTTACCTGCTGGCAAATGGGGGGCACAGGGGCCGTCGGCTCGCAAAGCTTCATGGGGTTGCCGGTGCTGTCGCGGCTGCGCCACCGCTTTGCCGGACAGGTCTCTGTCTGGCCGTTCGAGCCGCTGGAGCGCAAAGTTGCTTTTGTAGAGGTTTTCCCGTCTCTGACTGTGGATAAAGCGCCAGAAGGATTGATAAAAGACCAGTGGCAGGTACAGGAAATGTCGCGCCAGATCGCAGGGCTAACCCCACAAGAGCTGGCCGATGTTCTGACTTTGGAGGTGCCGGAGGCGCGTCAGGAAGGCTGGATTTTCGGGCTCGGCCATGAAGCGCGATTGAAGGAGGTACCGCCGCTGCGCAACGATTGTTTCGCGCTGCCGCCCGGCGTTCACTGGACCCCGGTTGACGAAGCGCTTGGCCTTCTGCGCGAAAGACTGTCGCCCGTGACGCCGGTCGAAACCGTTCCCTTGGCAGACGGTTTGGGGCGGATCGTTGCGACGGATATCAAGGCGTTGCGCGCGAACCCGCCGCTGCCGAACACGGCTGTCGATGGCTATGGCTTTGCTGGCGGGCGCGACGCGGGGCCACACCAGCTGCCGTTGACCGAGGGGCGCGCCGCCGCAGGTGACGCGCCGGGGCATGTCAGCGAGGGACAAGCGATGCGGGTGCTGACCGGCGCGGCGTTGCCGTCGGGGGTCGATACGGTGATCTTGCAGGAAGACGTGCGCAAGGACGGCGACACGATCCGGTTTACCGGCCCGATCAAGCAGGGTGCCAACACTCGCAAGGCGGGCGAAGACGTGGTCAGGGGTGACACGATTCTTGAGGCAGGCAGGCGCGTGACGGCTGCGGATCTCGCGATTTTGGCAGCTACCGGACAGGCGGCTCTGCCCGTGTGCCAACGCTTGCGCGTCGGCGTCCTGTCGACCGGAGACGAGATCGTCCAGCCGGGGGAGTCAGCGTCTGAGGGCCAGATCTTTGACGCCAACCGACCGATGCTGCTGGGCCTGATCGCACAATTCGGGCATCTTCCTGTCGATCTGGGACATGTCGGAGACGACCGCGCGGCACTGCGCGCGCGGCTGGACGGCGCGGTGGGCAAGATCGATGCGGTCCTGACCAGCGGTGGTGCGTCGGCGGGCGACGAAGACCACGTCTCCGCGCTGTTGAACGAGACCGGCGCGCTGTCGCTCTGGCGTATCGCCGTCAAGCCGGGACGCCCGTTGGCTTTGGGGATGTGGCACGGTGCGCCGGTCTTTGGGTTGCCGGGCAATCCGGTCGCCGCCATGGTCTGCACGCTGATTTTCGCCCGTCCCGCCCTTGCGTTGATGGCGGGTCACGCATGGTCGACCCCCCAAGGCTTTGACGTGCCCGCCGCGTTCGAAAAGCGCAAGAAGCCCGGTCGCCGCGAATACCTGCGCGCCCGCATCCGCGATGGTCGCGCCGAGGTTTTCCCCTCCGAAGGGTCAGGCCGGATCAGCAGCCTCAGCTGGGCCGAGGGGCTGGTGGAATTGCCCGACGAGGGGATCGAGGTGAAAGCCGGTGATCCCGTGCGGTTCATTCCCTATGGGTCGTTTGGGATCTGAGGCGGGAGAGGCAATATGACGTCCGCCCCCCTGCTCCCCTAGTCGAACGTCCCTGCGACGCGTCCAAGAAGCATGAAGGCCCTTGCGGTGCGGGTGTCGGCGAGGGCGGAGATTTCGCCGTCGGATGCGTCAGATTCAAAAGCGGCGAAAGCGCGGTCGAAGCGGCGCAGGAAGTGGTGCGAGGCGTCGCGGAAGATAGGGTCCTGTTTCATGCGCGCGTTGGTCAACGCAAGCGACGAACGGTCCCTGATGCCACCCAAGGGCGCGATGGCACGTCCGCGGGCACCTTGGGCGAATTCGCGCCAGACCTCGGGACGGGCGCGGTCGGGGCGCAGGTCGTCCATATAGATGCCGTCCTGGCTCAGCAGGGTCAGGACGTCCTGTGCGGCCTGCACCAGTTGCGAGGCGTTGCGGTCCTTCAGCGCCTTGCGCAGGGCCGCGAATCCTTCCTCGTCCTCGGCGGTTTCGGGAAAGTTCAGTGCGCGGATGAAGTCATCATGTGACAGCGCAGGAGCCATGTCGCTGGCTTGTGTCCCGAGCGCCAATCTGGGCTGGTCGTCGGCCGCTGTGGCGGGTTTCAGCAGGGCAGGCCGCATGCCGGCCTCGCGGCGGGTCTGAAAGGTGGCAAGCGTCGTTTCGGTCTTGCGGGCAGCGGCAGCGATCTCGTCCAGCTTGCGGGAGACTGACGAATCTACTTCGAAGTTCTTGCCTTGCTGCTGCGCGATATAGGCTTGGCGGATCGCGTCTATTGCAGCCTGCAGGCGCACGCTTTCCTCGCGCATCACGCGGCTGGCGCGTGCGGCGGTGGCGGCGACCCAGATCATGCCCACGGGCATGAACACCGCCAGCATCGTCATCAGGAACCGCAGGCCGTTGTCTGAGGCATCGGGTTGTGGGTCCGACGGTTGCAACAGGAAAAAGCCAGCGGAGATGACCAGCCAGAGCACGCTAAGCGCTATCGCGATGATCTCGATGCTGGTGATGCCCGTGTCGGTGGGGCGCGCATAAAGGCCGAAAGGCGTCGACCGCGCAGCAGGGCGCGGGTCTTTCGGTTTGGGCTGATGGGGCTGTGGCGCGTCGGTCATGATGAAGCTTTCGACTTACGCGTAAACGATCTTGAGAACCTCATAGGATTTCTCACCCCCGGGCGTGCGGACCTCTACGCTGTCGCCTTCTTCCTTGCCGATCAGCGCGCGTGCAATGGGAGACCTGATGTTGAGCAGGCCTTTTTCAATGTTGGCCTCGTATTCGCCCACAATCTGATAGGTTTTCTCTTCGTCGGTGTCTTCATCCACCAGCGTCACGGTTGCCCCGAACTTGATGGGGCCTGACATCTTCGCAGGGTCGATCACGTCGGCAAGGGAGATCACGCCTTCCAGTTCCTTCACGCGCCCTTCGATGAAGGACTGCTTTTCCTTGGCAGAGTGATATTCGGCGTTTTCGGACAGGTCACCATGCTCGCGGGCTTCGGCGATGGCACGGATAATCGCGGGACGCTCGACCGACTTCAGGTGCTTCAGTTCAGTTTCCAACGCGGTATGACCGGCGCGGGTCATCGGGATTTTTTCCATGGGTATGTCCACGCAAATAAGGGTCACATCCCCGGACAGGATCCGAAGCTGCAACCTGTTTGAATTGGTCCTTACCTGACCCAAACTCCTGGCTGATTGCAAGGGCAGAGTGCGGCGATGCGTCCAGCGGTCGGAACTTTTACGCCAGCAAGAAAGTTTCGTTCAAACTGCAGTGATTGCAGCAAACTGTCGCGACAGATCAATTTAACGCGGTGTCGTGATTGCAAACCGGTACGCGCTGGTTTAGCCAAATTCAAACCCGTTTTCTGCCTGAAGAGGAGCCCCATATGGCCGAAGTTGAACGCGAAGCAATGGAATATGATGTCGTGATCGTCGGCGCAGGCCCTGCTGGGCTGTCTGCTGCCATTCGTCTGAAACAGCTTGATGCCGACTGTAATGTCGTCGTCCTGGAAAAAGGCTCCGAAGTCGGCGCACATATTTTGTCGGGTGCGGTGCTGGATCCGATTGGGCTGGACGCCCTGATGCCCGACTGGAAAGAAAAAGGCTCTCCGATCAAGACGAAGGTCACGGAAGACAATTTTTACATGCTGGGCGAAGCGGGCCAGATTCGCGTGCCGAACTTCCCGATGCCGCCGTTGATGAACAACCATGGCAATTATATCGTTTCGATGGCCAATGTCTGCCGCTGGATGGCTGAACAGGCCGAAGCGATGGGCGTCGAGATTTTCCCCGGCATGGCCTGCTCCGAACTTGTGTACGGCGAAAATGGCGAGATCAAGGGCGTCGTCGCGGGTGAATTCGGGATCAGCCCTGATGGCACCAAGGGCGACAGTTACGAGCCCGGCATGGAGCTGCATGGCAAATACGTTTTCCTCTCCGAAGGGGTGCGCGGCAGCTTGTCCAAACAGGTGATTGCGAAATACGACCTCGACAAGGGGAAGGAACCGCAAAAATACGGCCTTGGCATGAAAGAGATATGGGAGATCGACCCCGCCAAGCACAAGGAAGGCACCGTTACCCACACGATGGGGTGGCCTCTGAACAAGAATGCAGGCGGTGGTTCGTTCATCTACCACATTGACAACAATCAGGTTTATGTCGGTTTCGTGGTCCACTTGGGCTACAAGAACCCGCACGTATTTCCCTATATGGAATTCCAGCGTTTCAAGCATCACCCGATGGTGGCGGAACTGCTGAAGGGCGGCAAACGTGTGGCATATGGTGCGCGTGCGATCACCGAAGGGGGCTATCAGTCGATGCCCAAGATGGTTGCGCCGGGTGTGGCGCTGCTGGGCTGTTCCGTGGGTATGGTCAACGTGCCGCGGATCAAGGGCAATCACAATGCGATGCTGTCCGGCAAGGCCGCTGCGGAAGCGGCATACGCGGCCATTCAGGCTGGCCGAGCAGGCGACGAACTTTCCGACTACGAAGCGGATGTGCGCAAGGGCGAAATCGGAAAAGACCTCAAGAAAGTGCGCAATGTCAAACCGTTGTGGAGCAAGTACGGTCTGACCGCATCGCTTGCCTTGGGCGGGTTCGACATGTGGACGAACACGCTGGGTTTTTCGATCATTGGCACATTGGGCCACGGAAAGACCGACGCAGCTGCGACGGAAAAGGCAAGCAAGCACAAGAAGATCGACTATCCGAAACCCGACGGCAAGCTTAGCTTTGACCGTCTGACCAACGTTGCGTTTTCCTTTACCAACCATGACGAAAACCAGCCTTCGCACCTGACGCTCAAGGATGCTTCCGTACCGGTGGAAGTGAACCTGCCGCAATATGCCGGGCCTTCGGCGCGGTATTGTCCTGCAGGCGTTTACGAGTTTGTCGAGGAAGACGGCAAGGATCCGCGCTTTGTCATCAACTTTCAGAACTGTGTGCATTGCAAGACCTGCGACATCAAAGACCCGACGCAGAACATCGTCTGGAAGACGCCTCAGGGCGGCGATGGTCCGAACTATCCGAACATGTAACCGGCGTAGTTTACTTCACGGTCAGGAAAGGCGCACTTTGGTGCGCCTTTTTTTCGATAAACCGCCAAATTCTGCTCACGATGATGTGGCAAGGGGTGCGTCCCATTGCGCTTGGGGTCGAACGTGGTAGCGTGATACTCAAAATCTAGTGAGGCCTGCCAGTATGATCCGAAACCTGTTTCTTTCCGCGAGTGTGTTCGCCATTGCGGTATCGACGGTTACAACATCCGTATCGGCGCAGTCGGTTGCAGGGGCTTATCTTGCAGGGCGTCACGCGGCGGTGCGAAGTGATTTTGCGGAAGCGGCAAGATATTACGGCGAGGCGCTGGCACGCGAAAGCAACAACCCCGAATTCCTTGAAAGTACAATCCTTGCGTATCTGTCCAACGGCGATGTCGCCAAGGCGATTCCGCTTGGTAAAGTGCTTGAGGAGAAAGACGAGCGGTCTCAGGTCGGTTATCTGGCGACGACAGCCGGGCTTGCCCAGGACGAAGACTACGAGGCCTTGATTTCACTGGCCGCCGAAGAGGGTGGGATCGGCCCGTGGGTTGACGGGTTGATCAAGGCTTGGGCCTATGTGGGCGCTGGCGATATGACGGGGGCAATTGCCCAGTTCGATGAGCTGAGCGACGAAAGTGGCATGCAGGGCTTTGTGCAGTATCACAAGGCGTTGGCGCTGGCATCCGTGGGCGATTATGAAGGGGCAGAGGCAATATTTGCCTCTGATGTGACGGGCGCGGCATCGCAGACCCGCCGTGGTGTTATTGCGCGCGCAGAAATCCTTGGCCAGCTTGAACGTAATATAGAAGCCGTTGCGCTGTTGAACGACAGCTTTGGCGATACGACCGACCCGGAGGTTGTGACGCTGATTGACGGGTTGGAAAGCGGTGCACCCGGTAACTTTACCCATATCACCAACGCCAAGGAAGGTATCGCAGAAGTCTTCTTCACCTTCGCCGCCGTGCTTCGCAACGAAGCGGCAGGGGACTATTATGTCCTGCTGTATACGCGGATCGCCCGTTTTCTGCGGCCTGATCATATCGACGCGCTTTTGCTGACAGCGGACCTGCTTGAGAGCCTTGGGCAATATGATTTGGCGATCAGGGAACTGCAGGATGTTCCGGCAGACAATGCTGCGTACCATGCCGCCGAACTGGGCCGTGCAGCCGCACTGCGTCAGGCTGGCAAGCCCGAACAGGCGGTCGAGGTTTTGCAGTTGCTTGCGCGCAGTCACGCGGATCTGCCGTCAGTACACTCTGCCTTGGGCGATGTCTTGCGCGCACAGGATGATTACGCAGGTGCAATCGCAGCTTACGACAAGGCGATCGAGCTTACGTCGGAAAATAATGGCCAACGCTGGGTGCTGTTTTATGCGCGCGGTATCGCTCAGGAACGCAGTGGCAACGGTGAAGCCGCAGAGGAAGATTTTCGCGCAGCCTTGGCGATCAATCCCGATCAGCCGCAGGTCTTGAACTATCTGGGTTACTCGCTGGTCGAACAGGGCCGCAATTACGCCGAAGCGTTGGACATGATCGAGCGCGCCGTGGCTGGAAACCCTGAGTCAGGCTATATCGTCGATTCCCTTGGCTGGGTACTTTACCGGCTTGGTCGCTACGAGGAAGCGGTGCAGCAGATGGAGCGCGCGGTAGAGCTTATGGCGGTCGATCCGGTTGTCACGGACCACCTAGGCGATGTCTACTGGGCCGTGGGCCGTGAGCGCGAGGCTGAATTCCAGTGGCGGCGCGCGCTGTCATTTGTCGATCTTGAAGATAGCGACAGTGAAGCTGACCCCGACCGGATCCGGCGCAAGCTGGAAATCGGTCTTGATGCGGTATTGGCCGAAGAAGGGGCGGAGCCGCTCAAGAAGG
>JAGXHB010000100.1 GCA_024636425.1 Roseobacter sp. | reverse complement strand
GGCTGCGGGCGATACGCAGTCCAGCCCCATGGGAACGCCGCGGGCCTCTGCGATTTCGTGGGTGATCTTGGACGCTGGCAGCATGCCGCCATGGCCGGGCTTGGCGCCTTGGCTCAACTTCAGTTCGACCATCTTGATCTGGTCGCTGCTGGCGTGTTCCTTGAATTTTTCGGGGTCGAACCTGCCATCGTCAGTCCGGCATCCGAAGTAGCCCGATCCGATCTCGTAAATCAGATCCCCGCCGCCTGATCTGTGGTACCGGCTGATTCCGCCCTCGCCGGTGTCATGGGCAAATCCGCCCATCCGGGCGCCTTTGTTCAAGGCGCTGATCGCGTTCGCCGACAGCGATCCAAAGCTCATCGCGGAGATGTTGTAGATAGACGCATCATAGGGTTGCTTGCAGTCTTTGCCGCCGATGCGAACCCGGAAATCGGTATTTTCGATATGCACGGGCTGCACCGAATGGGTGACCCATGAATAGCCCGCATCATAGACGCGCATCCGGGTGCCGAAGGGCCGCGCGTCTTCCTCACCTTTTGCGCGCTGATAGACAAGTGACCTGTCATCGCGGCTGAAAGGTTCTTCATCCTGATCGGACTCAATCAGATATTGACGGATCTCAGGACGGATCCCCTCAAAGAAAAACCGCATGTGCCCGAGCACCGGATAGTTGCGCAATATCGAGTGTTTATTCTGCACAAGGTCGTAGGTGCCCATCCAGGACAAGACCCCGAAGAGGCCCAGCGGAATGATGAACCACGTGGACCACGTCACCGTAAGGATCAGCGAAAGGACAGCCAGTAGGACGACCCCTCCAAAGGCCGTGAACCGGCCAAACGATAGGATTTTGTGCATGAATGCTCCTGCGGATATGCGAATTTTGGGCTAAGCCCCGCGATCGCGGGAGACATAGCATGAAATGATGAAAAGTATTCCAACAGCGAAGAAAATATGCTTCCACCTGCGAGAGCCAAGCGTTTGATATTCTCAACGCGTAAGTGGGTCTGCAAGAATATTGTGCGATGTGACTATTTTTATCTATATATATCAGTTAGTTGAATTATAGCATATTTTGTAAACAATCAGATGTGCTGATTAAATCCAACGCCTTTTGAAGAGCTGACTTGGGCGTCAGACTGTATGCGCAGCAACGGATTTTCGCCGTATTTAGCCCAAATTTCCTGATTTCAATTAAATAAATCCCCTTGTTTTGCTGAAAGTTATCTGCGTTCCTTATCGCTATGAGAGAAGACCCGCGCATCAAAGATGTGGGTTCTTGTAAAAAGTTGGGAGACTTCAAATGACAGTTTTTAAGTCCATTGCCATTGCATCCGCGCTGGTCGCGGGCACTGCCGCAACCGCGCAGGAAAAATTCATCACCATCGGTACCGGCGGCCAGACTGGTGTCTACTTTGTGGTAGGCCAGTCGATCTGCCGTCTTGTGAACCGTGACAGCGCCGAGACCGGACTGAAATGCACTGCCCCGTCCACTGGCGGGTCCATTGCCAACATCAACGCGATCAAGGCGGGTGACATGGATATGGGCGTTGCCCAATCCGACTGGCAGTACCACGCGTATAACGGCACTTCGCAGTTCGAGGGGGACAAGTTCGACAAAGAACGCGCCGTGTTCTCTGTCCACTCTGAACCGTTCACCGTGATCGCACGTGCCGACGCAGGTATCGAAAGCTTTGATGACCTCAAGGGAAAACGCGTGAACGTGGGCAACCCCGGTTCCGGTCAGTTGGCCACGATGGAAGTCGTGCTGGATGCCAAAGGCTGGTCGATGTCCGACTTCGCGCTCGCTTCCGAGCTGAAGCCGGCCGAGCAGGCTGCCGCTTTGGGCGATAACAAGGTTGATGCGATCATCTATACCGTCGGCCACCCGAACGGGTCGATTCAGGAAGCGGTCTCTACCGTAGATGCCAAGCTCGTCCCTGTCGAAGGTGACGCGATCGACAAGCTGGTCGAAGATAATCCGTTCTATGCTTATGCGACCGTTCCCGGTGGCATGTACAAGGGTACGGACAGCGACGTGAAAACCTTTGGTGTGAAGGCAACCTTCGTGACGTCTTCGGATGTTGATGATGACGTCGTTTATGAAGTCGTAAAAGCGGTGTTTGACAACTTTGACCGCTTCAAGAAGCTGCACCCCGCTTTCGAAACTCTGAAAGAAGAAGAGATGATTTCGGACGGTCTTTCCGCACCTCTGCATGACGGTGCCGTGAAGTACTACAAAGAGCGCGGCTGGATGGAATAATCCATCCCCACAGATACCAAAGGGAAAGCGGAGGTGTTCCGCTTTCTCACCCCTCCGTACCAGTGAATACCCGAATATAAAATTGCGCACCTGTCCCAAGACGGGGCCACCAAGGGGATAGATCATGTCAGACAAAGATCAGCAGCAAGCAGCCGCCGTCGAAGCCGGAGCTGCGGGAAAAGGCGGTCTAAGCCAGCTTGAACTTGATGAACTTGTCGCATCCTCCGATACAGGTGGCCGTTCCGCGACAGGGGGCGTCGGTGTTTTCCTTGCCATGGCAGCCCTCGCGTGGTCGCTGTTTCAGCTTTGGATTGCGTCGCCTATCCCCTTCATGGTGGGCTGGGGCGTATTCAACGACACTGAAACGCGCTCTATCCACCTTGCCTTTGCGATCTTCCTTGGCATCGCAGCCTTCCCGGCCGCCCGTACCAAGGTTCAGCTGACGCTGGGCATCCTCGTGCCGGTCGTTCTGGCCTATCTGTTCATGGTGGGCGCGAAAGACGGTACCCCCACGTGGTGGATCCCGCTGATTGCCATCGCTGTCGTCGCCACAGTCGTCCTGGGGTCGCCCAAAGACCGGATTCCGGTCTGGGAATGGCTGCTCGCAATCGTGGGCGCTGCCGCAGCGCTCTATATCTTTGTCTACTACCGTGAAATCTCCGGACGTGTCGGTGCGCCGAGCCTTGAGGACATGGTGGTTTTCGTTGTCGGCATCATGATCCTGCTCGAGGCGACACGCCGCGCGCTGGGCCCGGCTCTGATGATCGTCGCCTCCGTGTTTCTGGTCTATAACGTGCTTGGCCCGATCATGCCGGACATTATCGCCCACAAAGGCAACAGCCTGTCCGAGATCGTGAACCACCAGTGGATCACCACCGAAGGTGTGTTTGGTATCGCACTCGGGGTGTCGACATCCTTTGTCTTCCTGTTCGTTCTGTTTGGCGCACTGCTGGATAAAGCGGGTGCGGGCAACTATTTCATTCAGGTCGCCTTCAGCCTTATGGGCCATATGAAGGGCGGACCTGCCAAGGCTGCTGTTGTGTCCTCTGCCATGACGGGCCTGATTTCAGGCTCTTCGATTGCGAACGTCGTGACCACTGGTACGTTTACGATCCCGTTGATGAAAAAGGTCGGCTTCAGCTCTGAAAAAGCGGGCGCGGTCGAGGTTGCGTCATCCGTGAACGGTCAGATCATGCCGCCGGTGATGGGGGCCGCAGCGTTCCTTATGGTCGAATATGTGGGCATCCCCTATTTCGACGTCGTCAAACACGCATTCCTGCCTGCCGTGATTTCGTATATCGCGCTTGTCTACATCGTGCATCTTGAAGCTCTCAAGGCCGGTATGCAGGGCCTGGAACGTCCCTACACCCCCAAACCGATCATCCAGCGCCTGTTGGTTACCGCTTTCATCGTCGCCTGCGTCTGCGCGCTAAGCTTTGCTGTTTACTACGGTATGGGCTGGCTGCGTCCGGCATTCCCCAGCAGCGCGGGCTACATTATCTTTGCGTTGCTGACCGCCGTCTATGCCGGGCTGCTCTACATCGGCTCCAAGGAAGAGCCGCTCAAGCTTGACGATCCGAATGCGCCGGTCACGCGCCTGCCGCTGCCGGGCCCCACAGCGCGGTCGGGTCTGTATTTCATCCTGCCGATCGTTGTGCTGGTCTGGGCGCTGATGGTCGATCGCCTGTCACCCGGTTTGTCGGCATTCTGGGCGACGGCCTACATGATCTTCATCCTCGTTACCCAGCGGCCCCTGATGGCAATGTTCCGCGGCGAGAGCCGGTTTGTGAATGATGTGGTTGCCGGTTTCAAAGACCTGCTTGACGGTCTGGTCGTCGGCGCGCGCAATATGATCGGGATCGGCATTGCCACGGCGACTGCGGGCATCATCGTCGGTGTCGTCAGCCAGACTGGTGTGGGCTCCGCCCTTGCCGATGTGGTCGAGGTGCTGTCGGGTGGCAACATTCTGGCGATCCTGTTCCTGACCGCGATCCTGTCGCTGATCCTTGGCATGGGGCTGCCGACCACGGCCAACTATATCGTCGTGTCCGCGCTGCTTGCCCCGGTCATCGTAACCTTGGGCCAGCAAAACGGCCTGATCGTGCCGCTGATTGCTGTGCACCTCTTCGTGTTC
Organism: Roseobacter sp.; assembly: GCA_024636425.1. Lineage (GTDB taxonomy): Bacteria > Pseudomonadota > Alphaproteobacteria > Rhodobacterales > Rhodobacteraceae > Sulfitobacter. The sequence goes on along the minus strand of JAGXHB010000100.1, from coordinate 7,670 downwards.
TACTTTGGCATCATGGCTGATGTGACGCCGCCGGTGGGGCTTGCATCCTTTGCCGCCGCTGCGGTTTCTGGCGGTGATCCGATCAAGACTGGTGTGGTGGCGTTCTTTTATTCGCTGCGCACGGCGGCACTGCCGTTCCTGTTCATCTTCAACACCGAACTGCTGTTGATTGATGTGACAATGGTGCAGGGTATATTCGTGTTCATTGTCGCGACCATTGCGATGCTGCTGTTCGCAGCGGCCACCCAAGGGTGGTTTCTGGCCAAGAACCGGTTTTACGAGACGATTGCATTGCTGTTGATCGCGTTCACTCTGTTCCGCCCCGGTTTCTGGATGGATATGGTCTTCCCGCCCTATCTTGAAGAAGCCCCGACCGAGCTTGTTCAGGCGGCGGCTGATACGCCCGCAGGGCAGGATCTGCGTATTCGCGTGGCGGGCATCAGCGATCTGGGTGACCCTGTTGAGTTCGTTGCCTTGTTGCCCATAGGCGATGGTGCCACCGGCGAGGAAAAGCTGGAAGCTGCGGGCGTCGTAACGCGGACAGAAGGCGACCAGATGTTCATTGATGACGTGCTGTTCGATTCACCCGCGCAATCCGTCGGACTGGATTGGGACCAAGAGGTTCTGCGTGTCCTGAAACCGGTGCCGACGCCCAGCAAATACTGGATGTTCATCCCGGCCTTGCTGTTGCTTGCAGGCATTATCATGATGCAACGGAGCCGCGAAGCGCGTGGTATCCGAAAGACGTCGGCGGCATAGGAAACATTTTGTGCATGTTACGCATAGAAGCCATGCAACGGGCACCGATGGTATCACCAAGTCATCTGTTTAATATCCTGAACGCTCGGGATATGGACAGTTCAACGCGGGCATTTGGCGGGGATCTTTCCCGCCGGATCACCCCCATTGGACGGAGTGACCAGTTATGACACCTTTCGCAATCGCAGGCGTGCAAATGTACGTCAACGCCCTTGAATCAAACGTTGCGGGCATGATCCAGCGCCTTGATATTCTCATGGCGCGCTTTCCCTGGACCCAGATGGTCCTATTTTCCGAGCTGGCCGCTTTCGGCCCTCTTGACCGGTACGCGCTGCCACCTGAAAACGAAGCGCTGACCCAGTTTCAGGAAGCGGCGCGCAAGCACCGTGTCTGGCTGATCCCCGGGTCGATGTTTTTGAAAAGCCCCGAAGACGGGCGGATCTATAACACCGCCGTCGTGATCAACCCCGAGGGCGAGATCATCCGCCGCTATGCCAAGATGTTCCCGTTCCGGCCCTACGAATCCGGCATCGCGGCAGGCACCGAGTTCTGCGTGTTTGACGTGCCAGACGTCGGGCGGTTCGGCCTTTCGATCTGCTATGACATGTGGTTCCCTGAAACCACGCGCCAGTTGACCAGCCAAGGGGTCGAGGTATTGCTGACCCCGGTTCTGACCGGTACCACCGACCGCGATGCAGAGCTTGCGATTGCAAGGTCCACCGCAGCGCAATTCCAGTGCTATGTCTTTGCCGTCAATGGCTTGGGTGCCGGCGGCGTGGGCAAATCGCTTGTTGTCGATCCTACATCCATGGTTCTGCACCAATCCGCCGGTCAGGAAGACATGTTCCCGATCGAGGTTGATCTGTCGATGGTACGCCGTCAGCGCGAAACCGGCATGAAGGGGTTGGGCCAGGTTCTGAAGTCCTTCCGTGACCGGTCCACAGACTTTTCTGTTTACGACCGCGCCAGTGGCACAGATGCTTACCTCAACACGCTTGGCCCGCTTGAAGTGCCCCAGCAAGGCAGCCGTTCGGGTCTGCACGTTGACGTGCCCGCACAGCGCGTTCCGGGCGTGCCCGCCTTCAAGGGTCAGGAAGCAATGGCAGGGTTCGCGACACCGCAGCCAGCCTTTGCGCCCGAGCCACAGCCCAATCCGACCGCAGGCACGGCGAACCTGGCTGGAGCGGCATCCGCCCCAGTCGTGCCAACGGCTGCGACACCTAATCCACCCGTAGCGCCCGGCGATCCTGCCGGCGGCGGGGAAACATCCAGCGGCTAAGTTGCTGCCCTCCGGCCTGGTCAACATCTGACCGGGATCTAGAGTGTATCAGCGTGACGCCCACATTGGAGTACGATTGATGCATTCTATGAACGACTATTCGTCGGCTATTCAGTTGCGATCAGACCGGTGGAGCGCCCTACGCGAAGCTGCCGCCGGTCTGAACCGTGCGCCCGACGCTGCCCAGAAGGAAGCGCTCAAAGAGAAATGCGAGCGGCTTTTTTCATCGCTTGCGCTGATTGAACCCTATTGGGCGTTTCCGGGCATGTCGGCCTTTGAGCATCTGCAACGCATGCTGGCGCACGGCAGTTTCGAAGACCTTGCATTTGCCGTCAATCGGATCACCCGCGCGCTGACCACGGGTGCCTATCGCCGCCGGACCATCCCGCTGGAACGCGACAGTATCGACAGCGAGGAGCACGATGACGAGGCAATGCTGAGCCCCGAAGCGCGCGCGCTGACAAAACCCTATTTCGAAGTGCTGATCGTCGATGATGTCGGCGAACAGCAGGAGCGTTGGCTCAAGTCTAACGTCACGCGCATGCGCCGTGTTGAAGACCCGTTCATCTACGAAGCGGTCGTCGTCAAATCGATCGAAGATGCACTGATCGCCGTACTGTTCAACCACAACATTCAGGCCATCGTCGTGCGCCCCGGTTTGACGCTCAAGTCGAAGATGGATGTGCCAATCCTGGCAAAGTCGCTGGCCCGCGCAGGCGGCCAGGAAGAGATCGACGCGCTGCTGCCTGAAAATTATGGGCCCGAGCTTTGCCGGATGATCGCCAAGGTCCGTCCGGAGCTTGACGCCTATCTCGTCACGGAACGCTCGGTCGAGGATATTGCCGGGCTTGATCTGGGGATCTGTCGGCGGGTGTTCTACAATCAGGAAGACTTCATGGAATTGCACCTGAACATCCTGCGCGGTGTTCAGGCCCGTAACAAATCGCCTTTCTTCACGGCTCTTGTCGAATATTCCAAGCAGCCGACAGGCGTGTTTCACGCGATGCCGATCAGCCGGGGCAAGTCGATTACGCGGTCGCACTGGATCCAGGATATGGGCGCGTTCTACGGACCCAACATATTCCTTGCCGAAACCTCCGCCACGTCGGGCGGGCTTGATAGCCTGCTGGAACCGCACGGACCCATCAAGGAAGCGCAGGAACTTGCATCCCGCGCTTTCGGATCGAAGCAGACCTTCTTTGCCACCAATGGCACATCGACCTGCAACAAGATCGTCGTGCAGGCGCTGGTGCGGCCCGGTGATATCGTGCTCGTCGACCGCGATTGCCACAAATCACACCATTACGGCATGGTGCTGGCGGGGGCGCAGGTCTGCTATCTGGATAGCTATCCGCTGAATGAATACTCGATGTACGGTGCCGTGCCCCTGCGCGAGATCAAGCATCAGCTTCTGGCGCTCAAGGCAGCCGGAAAGCTGGATCAGGTCCGCATGCTGCTGCTGACGAACTGCACCTTTGACGGGCTGGTCTATAACGTCGAACGCGTCATGGAAGAATGTCTGGCGATCAAGCCCGACCTGATTTTTCTGTGGGACGAGGCATGGTTTGCCTTTGCGCGCTTTAACCCGACGTACCGTCAGCGCACCGGAATGAACGCGGCCAATACGTTGCGCGAACGGTTCAAGTCGGCACGTCATATCGAAGCCTACGACAAACAGCAGGCCAAGCTGAAAGATGCAGATGATGAGACCCTGCTGAACACGCGCCTGATCCCGCCACCGAATGCGCGCGTGCGGGTCTATACCACGCAATCGACGCACAAGACGCTCACATCGCTGCGGCAAGGGTCGATGATCCACGTCAACGATCAGGACTTCAAAGGCGAGGTCGAACAGTCGTTTCACGAGGCGTACATGACGCACACCTCGACATCGCCGAACTATCAGATCATCGCGTCGCTGGATGTCGGCCGGCGTCAGGTCGAACTTGAAGGTTTCGAATTCGTCCAGCGCCAGATCGAAGCAGCACTTTCCATGCGCCGCGCGATTGCAGACCATCCCTTGCTGTCGAAATACTTCAAGGTGCTGACGGCGGGCGACATGATCCCCGAAGAATACCGCGAAAGCGGTGTGACCAGCTATTACGATCAGGAACAAGGCTGGACGGACATGTGGGACTGCTGGGAAAAAGACCAGTTCGTTCTGGATGCCAGTCGGGTGACCCTGCTGGTGGGGGGCACGGGCTGGGACGGTGACACGTTCAAGACCGATATCCTGATGGATAAATACGGCATCCAGATCAACAAGACCTCGCGCAATACCGTGCTTTTCATGACCAACATCGGCACGACGCGGTCATCGGTCGCGTATCTGATCGAAGTGCTGGTCGAGATCGCAAAGTCTTTGGATGACCGTCTGGACGACGCCAGCAAGATGGAGCGTCGGTCCTTTGACAACCGCGTTTCAAACCTGATGGAACGCTACCCGCCGCTGCCCGACTTCAGCCGCTTTCACGAGGCGTTTCGCAACGACAATATCACCAGCGAGGGCGACATCCGCACGGCATTCTTTCTGGCCTATGATGAAAAGAACACCGATTACCTGGAACTGGACGGCACCCTCAAGGACGCGATGGATGCGGGCAAGACGGTCGTTTCGGCCAGCTTTATCATCCCTTATCCCCCCGGCTTTCCGATCCTTGTGCCCGGACAGGTGGTCAGTCAGGAAATCCTGTCGTTCATGCGCGCGCTCGATGTCAGCGAAATCCACGGGTACCGCCCCGATCTGGGCCTGCGTGTCTTTACCGATGCGGCGCTGAAACGCGTGCGCAAGAAAAACCTCTCGTCTTCCCCTGAATAAGAAAAGGACCAAAACCATGGCAACTGTTCTCAAGAATATCTCGGAAATTCGCCGGTTCTTTCACCGGAACGAAGACCCTGTCTATTTCATCTCTGCGACCAACTTTAACCTGCTGGGCCTTGATGAGTGGGTGAAGAACTTCAAATATATCTGCTATATCGATTGCTACGGCGGCAAGCACCCGAACGTCTTCTGCCCGTCCGAGCAGCCGCACGCAGAGTTTCAGTCCATCGAGGACATCAACAACTATCTGCTGCAGCACAAAGAGGTGATCGACTTCATCAAGCGGCGCGGCGGCAAGCCCAAGTTCGTGTTCCTGATGTTTGACGAAGAAACCGAACGTCTGTCCAAGGAACTGGGGGCTGATGTCTGGTTCCCCAAGGCGAAGCTGCGCCAGAAGATGGACAACAAGATTGAAACCGTCCGTATCGGCAACAAGGCGGGCGTGCCCTCGGTTCCGAACGTGCTGGCCGAGGTCAAGGATTACGAAGGCCTCAAGAAAACCTGCGAGAAGGCTGGCATCGGTCATGATCTGGTGCTGCAATCCGCGTTTGGCGATAGCGGGCACACCACGTTTTTCATCAAGTCAGAGGCCGATTTCCGCCGCCACGAATCCGAAATCGTGGGCGAGGGCGAGATCAAGATCATGAAGCGGATCGACTGCCGCGGCTCCGCGATCGAGGCCTGCGCCACCAAGGAAGGTACGATCGTCGGCCCGTTGATGACCGAACTTGTCGGTTTTAAAGAGCTTACACCCTATCGCGGCGGCTGGTGTGGCAACGAAATCCTGTCGACAGCCTTTCCGCCCAAGGTGCGCGAAAAGGCCCGGGATCTGACCTTTAAGTTCGGTGAACAACTGCGCAAGGAAGGATATCGGGGCTATTTCGAGCTGGATTTCCTGATCGACAAGAAAACCGGAGATCTTTGGCTGGGGGAGCTGAACCCACGCATCACGGGCGCGTCGTCGATGACAAACCACGCGGCGTTCGCTCATGCGGATGCGCCCTTGTTCCTGTTCCACTTGCTGGAGTTTTCGAAAAAGAAATTCGATCTGGACGTGGACGAGCTGAACAACCGTTGGGCCGACCCCGAGATGATCGACGGCTGGTCGCAGATGGTGATCAAACATACCGATGACAGCGTCGATATCTGTACCGATGCCCCTGAAACCGGCATTTACAGGATGCTCGAAGACGGGCGCGTTGTGTTTGACCGTTTCGATTATCACCGCCGCGCCGTCGAATCCGAGAATGAAGCGTTTTTTCTTCGGATCCTGCAACCGGGCGATTACCGCTATGAAGGGGCAGACATTGGCATCCTCGTGACGCGGGGCCGGTCAATGACCAAATCATTCCAGTTGAATGAGCGCGCAAAAAAGTGGATCCACGGCATCAAGCAATCCGTCAGCGGGCGTCCCTTGCCCGTGGCCGAAGCCGGACCCGCAATGTCTGATCCGGCTTTCAAGATCCTGTAAGGCAACCGAAAGGCCAGCACATGCTGTGGCGTGCCATTTCAGAAGAATTGCCCGGTCCCAAATGGGCCGGGCTTTTCGCCGAATACTGGCCTCACTACCGCGACTGGTGGTTGAAGGAGGGCGAAGCCGTGCGCCCGACCTATGCGGAATGCAAGCGTGCGCTGAAAACCCACATGCCGGAAATCGTGCCGCTGTATGAAGAACTTTGCGAGAAAGCAGGCGGCGGTGATCTGGCTGCGCGCTTCCTGAGCTTCTATTGCCCGCCCCCGTACCTGTCTGGCTGTAGTCAGGCCGTCTGGGGCGGCAAGGAGCCGGTCATGGTGCGCAACTATGACTATAATATCAACGCCTTCGACAGTCTGGTGCTGCATACGGGCTGGCAGGGGCGCAAGGTCATGGGCACGTCCGACGGGCTGTTCGGGCTGGTGGATGGCGTGAATGATGCAGGGCTTTCCATCTCGCTGACCTTTGGTGGCAGGCGCGTTGTGGGCGTCGGCTTCGGTGTGCCGCTTATCCTGCGCTATGTCCTTCAAACCTGCAAAAACACAGAGGAAGCAGGCGCAGTGCTGGCCCGTGTCCCGACGCATATGAGCTATAACGTCACCGTGCTGGACCGGAAGCGCAAGTATCTGACCGCCTTCATGGCACCGGACCGCGAGGCGGTGATTACCAATGCAGCCGTGGCCACGAACCATCAGGAAACGGTCGAATGGATCAGCCATGCGCGCTTTACCGCGACGATTGAACGCGAACGGTATCTGCTGCAACGTCTGCGGTTTCACCGTGACCCCGAAGAGAAATTCATCAGCACGTTCCTGAAACCGCCGCTTTATTCGCATCAGTTCAACGCGGGGTTCGGCACGCTTTACACGGCCGTCTATCGGCCCCGCAAACGCGAGATGGAATTGCGCTGGCCCGGCACGGTCTGGCCGCAATCGATTGACAATTTCGAGGAAGGGTCGCGCAATGTGCTGCTGCCCGGTGCCGCCTGACCCCACGCTCAAGGACCAGAACAATGTCCCATATCTTTCCGCGCCACACCCGCAACCTGCCCCCCGTCGCTGTGTCGGGGCAGGGGTGCTATCTGACTGACGCAAGCGGCAAGCAGTATCTGGATGCCTCGGGCGGTGCGGCGGTGTCGTGTCTGGGGCACGGCGACCAAGCGGTGATCGACGCGATCAAGGCGCAACTTGACAACCTTGCCTATGCGCATACCGGGTTTTTCACGTCGGAACCCGCCGAAACGCTGGCCGATCTGCTGATCGAACACGCCCCCGGCGATCTGGACCGCGTCTATCTGGTGTCCGGCGGATCCGAGGCGGTCGAGGCTGCGTTAAAGC
>JAGXHB010000099.1 GCA_024636425.1 Roseobacter sp. | reverse complement strand
GATGACACATCGACCTGACGCGCCCCGGTCATGCGGGCCGCGTCAGCGACATTGTCGGGCGTGAGCCCCCCTGCGAGCATCCACGGCTTGTCCCACGTCCGACCCGCAATCAGCCGCCAGTCGAACGCCAGACCGTTGCCGCCCGGCAGATCTGCGCCTTTGGGCGGTTTTGCATCGACAAGGATCTGGTCGGCCACCTGAAGATATGCGTCAAGCTGGGGCAGATCGTCGGCATCCGCCACACCGACCGCCTTCATCACCGGCAAGCCATAGCGCGCCTTGATCTCGGCCACGCGGGCCGGCGTTTCGTGCCCGTGCAGCTGCAACATATCAAGGGCCACCTGCCCCGTCAGCGCGTCCAGAAACGCGTTGTCGGCATCAACGGTCAACGCAACCTTGCAGATGCCCTGCGGCACCTCGATGGCGAGTCTGGCGGCCTCTTCCAGTGACAGGTTTCGCGGGGATTTGCCAAAAAACACAAAACCCACATAGCGCGCACCTGCATCAGCGGCAGCCGAAATATCGTCAAGGCTGCGCAGACCGCAGAATTTCACATGAAGCTTGGAGGTCATAACGAGGCGTGTCTAGCTTGCGCGGTCCAGCAGCGCCAGCACATCATCCTGCCCCTGATGTTTCTCGGCTTTCAACCGCGCAATCTCGCGTTCCAGACGGCGCATTTCGCGCGCTTGGCGGGCCGCTTCGGCGCGCTGGCCATATTCGCGGATCCATTCCCACACAAAGCCGACCAACAGACCGGCGATGATGCTGCCCAGAATAACGATGAACAGCGGCACCTGTATTTCGGGGTTCACGGCAAAATAACCCGACACCTCTGTCGGCAGTATCTTGAGCGAAACAATCGACCGGTTGGCCAAGGCAACAGCAATAAGAGCCACCGCAAACACAGCGATGCAAAGGTAGCGGACATAACGCATCAGGAATTCCCGTTCAGACGATCACGAAGCAGCTTGCCGGTCTTGAAGAACGGCACATGCTTTTCTTCTACATGAACCGTCTCGCCGGTGCGAGGGTTCCGCCCCGTCCGCGCGTCCCGTTTCTTGACCGAAAATGCGCCAAATCCGCGCAGTTCGACCCGATCACCCTGGGCCATGGCCCCCGTGATCTCTTCGAAGATGGTGTTGACGATTCTCTCCACGTCGCGCTGATAAAGGTGCGGATTATCATCGGCTATCTTCTGGATCAGTTCCGACCGTATCATGCTACGTCTCCCCCGAGAGGTGTAAGTCTTGTTAACCCGACTATAGCAAAACAAAACAATTCGTGAAGTCATCCAAAGCAATCATTCTGAGGTTTTGGCGAACGAAGCCCCTGTTTTCGAGAGGATTTTCGCCGATAATCCTGAATTGCCATACGATCTTTAGTTGTAGACTGATGGATGGGGGCAATACCGCCCTTTGATTCGGTACATAAAAAAGGCCCCGCAGTCTGCACTGCGGGGCCTTTCTAGACTTCAAGTAGGTGAGACCCGAGGCTTAGTCGTCGCCCTTGAGAGCGGCACCCAGAATATCGCCAAGCGATGCACCGGAGTCGGACGAGCCATACTGTTCAACCGCTTCTTTTTCTTCAGCGATTTCACGGGCCTTGATCGAAACGCCCAGACGGTGCGCCTTGGTATCGACATTGGTGATGCGGACATCGACCTTGTCACCAACCGAGAAACGCTCGGGGCGCTGCTCTGCACGGTCGCGGCTGAGGTCGGAGCGGCGGATGAAGGCTTTCATACCTTCGTATTCCACTTCGATGCCACCGTCTTCGATGGAGGTCACGGTCACGGTCACAACGGAACCGCGCTTCACGCCGCCCACTGCTTCGGCGAACTTGTCACCACCGACACCCTTGATCGAGAGGCTGATGCGCTCTTTCTCAACGTCGACTTCGGACACGACAGCCTGCACCACATCGCCTTTGCGGTAGTTCTGGATCGCATCTTCGCCCCGCTCGTCCCATGACAGGTCGGAGAGGTGAACCATGCCATCGATGTCGCCTGGCAGGCCGACGAACAGACCGAATTCGGTGATGTTCTTGACTTCGCCTTCGACTTCGGTGCCCTCGGGGTGCGTTTCAGCAAACACTTCCCATGGGTTGCGCATGGTCTGCTTGAGACCCAGTGAAACGCGGCGCTTGGCACCGTCGATTTCCAGAACCATGACTTCGACTTCCTGGCTGGTCGAAACGATCTTGCCGGGATGTACGTTCTTCTTGGTCCAGGACATTTCGGACACGTGAACCAGACCTTCGACACCTGGCTCCAGCTCGACGAATGCGCCGTAGTCGGTGATGTTGGTCACGCGGCCAGTGTGCGTGGATTCCAGCGGATACTTGGCCTGAACCAGATCCCATGGGTCTTCCTGAAGCTGCTTCATGCCAAGGCTGATGCGGTGTGTTTCCTTGTTGATCTTGATGACCTGAACCTTGATGGTTTCGCCGATCGCCAGGATTTCGGAAGGATGGTTCACACGGCGCCATGCCATGTCTGTCACGTGCAGCAGGCCGTCAACGCCGCCCAGATCAACGAACGCACCGTATTCGGTGATGTTCTTGACCACGCCGTCGACTTCCTGGCCTTCGGTCAGGTTGCCAATGACTTCGGCACGCTGCTCGGCACGGGATTCTTCGAGGATCGCGCGACGCGATACAACGATGTTGCCCCGACGGCGGTCCATCTTCAGGATCTGGAACGGCTGCTTCAGACCCATCAGCGGGCCCGCATCGCGCACGGGGCGCACATCGACCTGCGAGCCGGGAAGGAACGCAACAGCGCCACCCAGATCAACCGTGAAGCCACCTTTGACACGACCAAAGATCGCACCATCAACACGCTCTTCAGCGGCATAGGCTTTCTCAAGACGGTCCCAAGCTTCCTCACGACGCGCCATTTCGCGCGAGATGACGGCTTCACCACGGGAGTTTTCGACCTGACGCAGGAAAACTTCGACGACGTCACCGACCTCGACCATGGGGGATTCGCCGGGTTCAGCAAATTCTTTCAGCTCGACACGGCCTTCCATCTTGTAGCCGACGTCGATGATGGCTTGGCCCGCTTCGATCGCGATGACCTTGCCTTTGACAACTGAGCCCTCTTCGGGCGTGTCCATTTCAAAGCTTTCTTCCAAAAGTGCTTCGAAGTCTTCCATTGAGTTATTAGCCATGTAGCTTCACGTTTCCTTTAGCATTTGGTTTCTGGCCGCGCGGTTGTCTCCGCCGGTCTGTGATTGAGAATGTCGTTCAAGGCGGTGTCCGGTACGCAAAACAAAGAGGGCCGGAAGACTCCGACCCTGCCTGATATATCGCGCCCGAAGCTGTATCCGCCCCTTAGACTGGGGCCGCTATAGATTAATTGTGAGCCGCTTGCAAGGGTCAGGTGCCGCTTGATTGCCGCTCTGGCAAGGGTTTGCGCATGAAATCAGCAGACCGGCAGAGCGGTAAAATGCGTCATCCGGACCAGATCCGCAACTTGATGATCGTGCGGACCGTCAGCGCAACGGCCAGAGCACACATGGCAACCTTCGACACAGTGCCCATCGTCCCGTCAATCTGCAACGCATGGATAACCGTACCTACGACGATCACGGCGGCAACGCCGCTGTGCACACGTTTCCAAGCTACAGGACCAAGCGGCAAACGACTGCGAAAAGCCGCCAGAAGTGCAGCTGCCAGCACTGCCCACATGGCGGTCACACCCCAGATTGAAAACGATGTCGGCGACCGCAACAGCAGCGCATCCACCACATCCGGCGGGCTCGTGATCCAAAGACCCCCGACATGCGCGAGCACCAGAACAACCAGTGCCCCGCCCAAATAGCGATGCGCCTTCCTGCTTGCGCGCAACCCAATCCCTGCCAGCGAACCTGCTGCAAGAAGCGGCTGAGCCAGAAGCACCGCCAATCCGGCGATACCCGCAAATCCCGCGGCGATATAGACTGGCCCTCGCCATGCAAGCAGCGGGCTCGTGGCGGCTATGGCCAAGGGGACGATCACGCCCATCGCCAGAATAGCCCACATCACATAGCCGACTTTGCGCCGATCTGCCCCGTTGCGCCCCACCATCAGATAAGGTCAGGCAGGTTGCAGAACGAAATCAGCCGTCAGGCGCGTCGCACTGGGGTCGGCCATGACAGGGCGCAGGAACACAGTCTCAAACGCATCGCCATCATAGGCCAGATGCCCATGGGCCTGCCCGAAGGCGGGGATGATCTGCGGCATCTCGAGCCGGAATTCCCCGTTTTCATCGGTCAAAGTCGCACCATGGCTTTCGGGATCACGTTCGTGCCCTTCGGTCGTATGGGCCCAGATCTGGATGCGCTGCCCCGCCAAGGGTGCGCCGTCGCCCGCGCGCCGCACCGTTCCGGTCATCCAGAAGCCGCCGCCCCCGATGCGCTCAACCACCGGCGCGCCGGGCAGATAGTTGTTTGCCCCGCCGCGCATGGACTGCGTCGGCGCAACGGTTTGGGCATGAAGCGGGCGGATCAGCCCGGATGCCGCTGTGAACAAGGCCGCAGCTCCGGTCGCGATCATGGCGCGGCGCGTCATAAGACCGTGTGCTTCGAATTTCATTGGATGTTCAGTCATCGGTAAACCTCCTGCTGCAGGGGCAGACAGATGCGGCATGCTTGTCTTGGCCGCCTGTTTCACAAGCCCCAATTAAGGTCTAAGGATAGTCGGATCAGCGTGACCTTCAACGCCCCCAACACCATTGTGAAGGCTTCGGATGGCGCAGAGTTTCCTTAGTCCTCGACCGGTCCGCCAGCATCTTTCCACGCAGGAAAGCCGCCGATATTGGTGACGTTCCGATAGCCCATGTCATGCAACGTCTTACCGGACAAAGCGGCCTGCCCGCCTGCACCACAGATCAGAAATATCTCGGCGTCTTTCTCGAAGATCGGATTGTACATCGCTTCGACCTTCGGGTCGGCCCGGAATTCGATCATCCCGCGTGGCACACGGTGCGCCCCCTTGATCGTACCGCTTTCCGCGATGGCTGCGGAATCGCGGACATCAATGAACAGCGCCGTGCCTTCGGCGTGCTTGGCGATCGCTTCCTTGGCGTCCATTTTAGGGACGACCTTGTTTGCCTCGTCCAGATAGTCTTGCGCATTCTTCATGGTGAACCCTTTTCGGCTTTTGTTCGGATCTTGCAGAGGCATGACGCCACTGCGGTCTGAGACCAAAACGTAGCGCGCTTCTGCGCGGTTCCACCCAAACCCGCACGAAAATGTCAGTTCTGAATGCGGGCCTGCACCAGTTCGATCGCACGGGTCACGGCGGCGTCGATATCCATATGGGAGGTGTCCATCTCTTCCGCATCGGCGGCCGGCTTCAACGGTGCCTCGGCGCGGTTGCTGTCGCGGGCATCGCGCGCCTGCACATCAGCCAGAACCTCTTGCAGCGTCACGTCATGCCCTTTTGCCACCAACTCCGCATGGCGCCGCCGGGCCCGCACATCAGGCGTAGCGGTCACGAAAAGCTTGACCTGCGCATCAGGGCAAATCACCGTACCGATGTCCCGTCCGTCCAGCACCGCCCCCCCTGCGCGCATTGCAAAGCTGCGCTGGAAATCTACAAGCGCGGCGCGTACCGCAGGAATCGCCGCCGCCCGACTTGCCGCTTCGGCCACCGCATTGGTGCGCAGAAGAGCATTCTCAAGATCCTGCGCGACCAGCGTTTGCGCAGCCTCCTCGGGCGTCATGCCTTCCATGACCTTGGCCCCGACAGCGCGGTAGAGCAGCCCCGTGTCCAGATGCGCAAAACCGAAATGCGCGGCGACAGCGCGTGATACCGTGCCTTTACCCGCCGCCGCAGGCCCGTCGATGGCAACCGTGAACCCATCCATCATGCTGCCCCCCGCGTGACCTTCGCGCCAAGCTGCGCCATCAAAGGCTCGAAAATCGGAAAGGACGTGGTGATGGGTGCCGCGTCATCTACATGCACCGGGCTGTTTGCAGCCATACCCAAAATCATGAAGGACATTGCGATACGGTGATCAAGCTGGCTGGCGCAGGTCGCCCCGCCCGGCACATTGCCCTGGCCCAACCCGGTCACCGCCCACCAATCGGGGCCTTCCTCAACGTCGATGCCGTTGGCGCGCAGTCCTTTGGCCATCGCGTCGATCCGGTCGCTTTCCTTGACGCGCAATTCCTTGACACCCCGCATCAT
>JAGXHB010000098.1 GCA_024636425.1 Roseobacter sp. | reverse complement strand
GCCAGTCGCTCACCTCGGCGCGCAGTGACAGATGGATCAGCCGGTCGGACAGGGCCGTCCCCATCTCATAGGCGATGGCACCGTCTTCGACAGTGTTGCCCGCCGCGACGATAAAGGTGTTTGCCGGCAACAGATGACGCCCGATGCGACGTTCCTGCAAAAGACCGTAGACGGTGGGTTGCAGCGCGGGGGCAGCCGCTGTCAGCTCGTCCAGAAAAAGGATCGCGGGCGTTTCGGGATCGTCCGGCAGGTCTTCGGGCCGATACCAGACGGTGCGCTGCGTCTCGTGATCGTAGAACGGAAGCCCTCGCAGATCCTGCGGTTCGATCGTGGTCAGGCGCAGATCGAACAGCTTGCTCCAGGTTTCTGTCGCAAGCTGCTGTACGATCTCGGTCTTGCCGATGCCGGGCCTGCCGTGAAGCATCCATGATGCGGTCATCCTGCCTTGGGCCTGCGCATCAAATCCGGTGCGCAAGACATCAAGGGCCTGACCCGCAGAAATCGGCTGTGTGTTGACTGACATCAAAGCCCCCCTTTGGCCTTCACAGTCTGGCGATTATCCGGCCTTTGGCAACTGCGCACTGCCCATATAGATCACGGCCTTGAAGGGCAGCGGGCCAAAGATGAAATCACCGCGCCGGTTGATCCCCCTCGGGCCAAGACCGGTTTGCGCCTGTGCAATCATCCCGGCCTTTGTCAGCGCGGCATCAAGTTCGGCGGGGCGGATGAAAAGGCGCGGGTCGTGCGTGCCTTTGGGCAGCAAGCCCAGCACATCCTCTGCCATGGTGATGGCGGCAAAGCGGGCAATCGGATTGCGGTTGATGGTATCGTACAGAAACAAGCCGCCGGGACGCAGCACGCGCGCAACCTCGTTCAAAACCTGTTGCAGATCCTTCACATGCTCAAGCACATCCACACAGACAACCACATCAAAGGCGTCGCTGTCATAGGGCAGATCCTCGCCGATGCCGACATCATAGCGAATGGACTGCCCGATTTGTTCCGCCCGTGCCCGCGCCGCATCTATAGCCTGCGCGGCCGGGTCTATGCCGGTCACGACGGCCCCTTTGCTGCCCAGCGCTTCGGCCATGAAGCCGCCTGCACATCCCAGATCCAGAACGCGTTGCCCTTGCCAGTCGGTTTTGGTGTCGAACCACTTGAGCCTGCCGGGCACGAGATTTTTCAATGTCCGTACCCAGCGAACATCATCAGACCACCACTGCGCGGCGACGTCGTCATAGATATCCAGATTGTTGCGCTGTCTGCCGGCCATGAACGCGCCCCTTGAAAAGCATCGGTTACCCGCAAGCGACCTAGCGGGGCTGGCCTGACTTTCCAATGCGGCAAGATGGTCAGTACTTGCTGAAACCCCTTTGCAAATGCGCGATCTGCTCGAACCGATGGCGAGACGCGCCGCCACAGGACTGCCTTATTTGTGTCCTGTTGGCGCAAGGTGCCACTTCACGACCGCCGAGAATCCCCGCAGACTGGCGACTGAATAAACCGGAACTTGGACGGATAGGCCCCGGTTGCCAGCGCGCAAACATTTGCATAGCCATGAAAGGGCCGAGGCAGAGTATCTATCTGAAAGTAATGTGAAATCTCATTCAGATAAAGGGAGATAACATGGATTCCCCCTTCGACATCTTGCAGGAATGGGAAACCATTTCAAAGACTTGCGATTTTCCAGACATCCTATGCTCAGCGGTGTTACAACGCTTTTCAGGCTAGTTTAGCGGCCACCACACAACCGCCAGATTTCAACCATACTTTAGACATTGGGTTCTGGTCTGCTTTTCACTAGCGTGAATTTAACCAGTTGAGTGGAGCTATTATGCAGGTCAAAGAAGAAATATCAGTCGAATTTACATTACCATCCGGCACGATGCCGGAAGACGTGATAATTCAGCGGTCATTCAAGAAGATCGTGCTGGTGTCCATTGCTTTGGCCCTGGTTCTCACCGCCACTTACTTTTTCTGAAAAATAAATGACCCAACCCAATAGACGCTATTGCCTATCACAAAAGTGAACCTTTGAAAGCCAGATGCTGTGACTTCCAATCAAGAGCAAAAGATGAATATTTTTGTCGTCGATGACGACCCCAACGTCGTTGATCTGCTATCAACAATTCTCGCCAAAGACGGGTTTGAGAATGTGCGATGCTTTTTGTCTGCGACCAAAGGTCTCTCAGCGTTGAAGAAAAAGCATCCGCCCTTCGATTGCTTGATATTGGACATTGATATGCCTGATATGAACGGAATCGAGTTATGCCGACAAGCGAGGAAGTTGCCCGGCTATAAAGATGTTCCAATCATCATGCTGACAGGGCTTCGAGATCAAGCGACAATGCAAGCCGCCGTGGATGCTGGCGCTACTGACTATATCACTAAGCCCTTCGACGTCCTTCAAATTGGCATACGAATTCGCATGTCGGCGAGGCTTGTTACGGCTCAAAACGCATTAAGAGATATGCGCAATGGCGAAAGACAGTACGAGCGTCATCCAACGAGCCCGAGTTCAAACGTGACGAGGGACGAAATTATGAACCTTTTCTCTGATGAGCTTTACCGGTCGAAGAAGGCGTAGGCGCTCCAAGACTTGAGTTTTCGATCCCAGCGACACCGTCAGAAACAGCTCATATCATTCTCGAGGCGTGCCAAAGCTATTGTCTAACCGCGGGGGTAGACTGTCGAGTGGATCGAGTTCGATAAAAATCCAAAATAACCATTAAAATCAGAGAATTGGGAGATTTTAATGGTGCTGTGAGAGAGGATTGAACTCTCGACCTCACCCTTACCAAGGGTGTGCTCTGCCACTGAGCTACCACAGCACTGTGGGCGGCTGATTAGACGCATTCGCAATATGGTGCAAGCGCAATCTGGACCATGCCGCCCCGCTGCGCTAGACAATCGACATGTCACAAGGTACCGCCCCTCAAAAGCCCGACAAACCGAAATCCGATCGGGAAGACAGGCTGAAAGCCGCGCTCAAGGCCAATATGGCCCGGCGCAAGGCTCAGGCACGCGCGCGCGGACCAAAAGAGCAGACAGGCAACGGCCCGGCAGGCCAGGACAAGGAAGGCTGAACCATGGATTCTATTGTTGTCAAAGGCGGTGGCAGCCTGTCAGGCCAGATTCCGATCGCGGGGGCCAAGAACGCTTGCCTTGCGCTGATGCCAGCCACGCTGCTGTCCGAAGAGCCTCTGACGCTGACCAACGCGCCGCGCCTGTCTGACATCCGCACCATGACCGAATTGCTGCGGTCGCTGGGGGCGGAGGTGACATCCATGCAGGACGGTCAGGTGCTGGCGATGTCCTGCCATGGCGAAATCAATACCCGCGCCGATTATGACATCGTGCGCAAGATGCGCGCGTCAAACCTTGTGCTGGGGCCGTTGCTGGCGCGTGAAGGACATGCCGAAGTTTCGCTGCCCGGCGGCTGTGCAATCGGCGCGCGTCCGATGGATATCCACACCGACGGTCTGGCGAAGATGGGCGCAGTGATTGATCTGCGCGACGGCTATCTGCATGCCAAGGCCGAAGGTGGCGCGCTCAAGGGGGCGGTGATCGACTTCCCCTTCGCCTCTGTCGGGGCGACGGAGAACATCATGATGGCTGCGACCCTCGCCAAGGGCACGACCGTCATCAACAATGCCGCGCGCGAACCCGAGATCGTAGATCTGGCCACCTGCCTGCGGGCCATGGGCGCGCAGATCGACGGCGACGGCACCAGCCGCATTGAAATTCAGGGCGTTGACCGGCTGCACGGCGCAACCCACCGCGTCGTGACCGACCGGATCGAGCTTGGCACCTATATGCTTGCGCCTGCGATCTGCGGTGGCGAGGTTGAGCTTCTGGGCGGGCGGATCGATCTGCTGGCGGCGTTCTGCGAAAAGCTGGACGCGGCGGGCATCGACGTGACCGAAACGGACAAGGGCCTGAAAGTTGCGCGGCGCAACGGCGTGATCAGCGCGGTTGATGTGACGACGCAGCCGTTCCCCGGCTTTCCGACCGATCTGCAGGCGCAGATGATGGCGCTTCTATGTACGGCTGACGGAACGTCGGTGCTTGAGGAAAAGATCTTCGAAAACCGCTTCATGCACGCGCCCGAACTGATCCGCATGGGGGCCGACATCGACGTTCACGGGGGCACGGCCACTGTCAAAGGTGTTAAAAAGCTCAAGGGTGCGCCGGTAATGGCGACGGATCTGCGCGCGTCTGTGTCGCTTATTCTCGCAGCGATGGCAGCCGAAGGGGAAACCAAGGTCAGCCGCGTCTATCATCTGGATCGCGGATATGAACATGTAGTCGCCAAGTTGCGCGGCGTTGGTGCCAATATCGAACGGATCAAAGACGTATGACCGAAGACGCACGTTTTGAAGATGGCCGTGAGGCTCCGCTGAACCTCGGAGCCTTTGACGGGGATGACCTCAAGGTGATCTCCTCGCTCGCGCAGGATGCGGTGTTTCCCGCGTCCGAAATGCGCTGGCACCGGCAGGGTGCGCGCTTTGCGCTGCTGCTGAACCGCGTCCGCTGGGAAGACGCAGGCAAGACGCGCCACGCGGCGGAGCGTGTGCAGTCTGTCCTGATGTTCAACAACGTCCAGCGCGTTTCCAGTCAGGGCGTCGACAAGGGTGACAGCGATACCATCCTGTCGTTGCTTCAGATCGAGTTCACCCAGACCGATGCGCCGTCGGGCGATGTGCTGCTGACGCTTGCGGGCGATGGCGCGATCCGGCTGCGCGTGGAGGCCCTTGAGGTCACTCTCAAGGACGTGACGCGTCCCTATGTTTCCCCGTCGCGCAAGTTCCCTGAACATCCGGCCTGACGTACCTGTTTTGGCCTTCTCTGGCTGTTGAATTTCGTTGCGCGAAGCGCATGCACGCCCTTCGCCGCATCACGTCCCGCTTCCATCCGATATACCGGACCGCAAAGGAAATCTGATGCCCCAGTTTCTGGACTATGACGCTCCCGACTTTGAACAGGCCTTCACCGCGCTTTTGTCGGCCAAACGCGAAGACAGCCCCGACGTCGATGATGTTGTGGCAGGTATCATTGCGCAGGTCCGCCAGTCGGGTGACGCCGCAGTGATCGCGCTGACCGAGAAATTCGACCGTATCACGCTGACGGCCGAGACGCTGCGCATCACCCCTGCCGAAGTCGACGCTGCGGTGGCCGAGGTCGGTGCAGAGGATCGCACAGCACTTGAGCTGGCGGCAGATCGCATCCGGGCCTATCACGAGCGCCAGTTGCCCCAGGACGCGCAGTGGGAGGATCCCGACGGGGCCACCTTGGGCTGGCGGTGGACGCCGGTATCTGCTGCCGGGCTTTATGTGCCGGGCGGGCAGGCAAGCTATCCGTCGTCGGTGCTGATGAACGCTGTGCCTGCCAAGGTCGCGGGGGTTCCGCGTCTGGCCATGGTGGTGCCGACGCCGGATGGTGTTCTGAACCCGCTGGTTCTGCTGGCCGCGCGGATTGCCGGCGTCGATGAAATTTACCGTATCGGGGGCGCGCAGGCGGTTGCGGCGCTGGCGTATGGCACCGAGACGATTCCGCCCGTGGACAAGATCACCGGCCCAGGCAATGCCTATGTGGCGGCGGCCAAGCGGCGTGTGTTCGGCAAGGTGGGCATCGACATGATCGCGGGGCCCTCCGAAATTCTGGTCATCGCGGATGGCGACAACGACCCTGACTGGATCGCGCTTGATCTGCTGTCGCAGGCGGAACATGACGAGAGCGCGCAGTCCATTCTGATCACGACGGACGCGGCTTTTGGTCAGGCTGTGGCGGCGGCTGTCGACACGCGGCTTGAAACGCTGGAACGCCGCGCCATCGCAGGGGCAAGCTGGCGTGACAACGGTGCCATCATCACCGTGCCCGATCTTGCCACGGCAGCCATTCTTAGCGACCGGATCGCCCCGGAACACCTTGAACTTTGCGTGGCAGATGTCGACGCGCTTTCAGCGCAGATCACCCATGCGGGCGCGATCTTCCTTGGCCAGTGGACGCCCGAAGCGATTGGCGATTATGTTGGCGGGCCGAACCATGTGCTGCCGACCGCCCGTTCTGCGCGTTTTTCGTCCGGCCTGTCGGTGCTGGATTTCATGAAGCGCACGACGCTGGCGCGTATGACCCCGCAAGCCTTGCGCGCGATTGGCCCTGCCGCCGAACGGCTGGCCCGCTCGGAAAGCCTTGAGGCGCACGGGCTGTCGGTTACGGCACGCCTGCGCAAGCTGAACGACTGACGTAGCGGCCCAGATTGAACTTGGCCCGACTGCCGTCTAAGGTCGCGCCCAAACCTGCCAGAAGAGAAGTCCCATGTCCCGTATCACGCATATCGTGCTAGACGACGCGAACCTGCCACCGCCCACCCCCGAGATTGAACAGGAACGCAAAGTCGCCCTGTTTGATCTGCTTGAGGAAAACG
Organism: Roseobacter sp.; assembly: GCA_024636425.1. GTDB lineage: Bacteria > Pseudomonadota > Alphaproteobacteria > Rhodobacterales > Rhodobacteraceae > Sulfitobacter. The sequence continues at coordinate 2,683 of JAGXHB010000098.1, read as the reverse complement.
TGTTCGTCTTGCCCGTGCGCGAGGGCCGCGACGTGCCGCAGGGGCCGTATCATCTGGGTCTGTCGATCCGCGACAAACGGCTGGTGTTCGATGTGAACACCGAAGCTGCTGAAAAGGCGGCAGAATTCCATCTGTCGCTCGGGCCGTTCCGGCAGGTGGTCAAGGATTACTTCCAGATCTGCGAATCCTACTTTGAAGCGGTCAAGAAATCCGCGCCATCGCAGATCGAAACCATCGACATGGCCCGGCGGGGCATCCACAACGAAGGATCGCGGGTGTTGCAGGAACGGTTGGAAGGCAAGGCCGAGATCGACACGGACACCGCGCGCCGCCTGTTTACGCTGATCTGTGTCTTGCATTACGGCGGGTAGATGACCGAAAATCTGCCCCAGTCGGTACTGTTCTGCTGCGACCACAATGCTGTGCGGTCGCCCATGGCCGAGGGGTTGATGAAGAAGTTTTACGGCACCGGCACCTATGTGCAGTCGGTCGGCGTGATGAATGATCTTGAGATCGACGGCTTCTCCATCGCGGTCTGTCAGGAGCTTGATGTGGAACTGTCGCGCCACCGGTCGCGCAGCTTTGACGAGATGCACGACTGGGGCGACGATCTAAGCTCGTTCGATCTGATCATCGCGCTTAGCCCCGCCAGCCAGCGCCGTGCGCTTGAACTGACGCGGTTCTATCATCTGACGGTTGAATACTGGCCGATCCTTGACCCCACAGGTCTGGGTGAAACCCGCGAGTCCAAGATTGCGCAATACCGCGCCGCACGCGACCAGATCAGGGATCGTCTGATCGACCGTTTCGGTGAACCCACATTGCCCCAACTGTAAGGAAAGGCCCCGCCATGGCACATGTCATCCAGACCTATTTCGATGCCTTCAACGCAGGTGACGTCGATACCATGCTCGACTGTGTGTCGCCGGGTGTGGCGCATCATGTGAACGAAGGAAATATCCGCACGGGCCGCGAGAAATTCGCGGAATTTTGTGCGCATATGACCGAATGTTATGACGAAAACCTGACCGACATGGTGATCTTTACGTCGCCCGACGGCACCAGAGGTGCGGCGGAATACATCGTTAACGGCACCTACAAAGCCACCGACGAAGGGCTGCCGGAGGCAAAGGGCCAAACCTACAGGATTCAGGCGGGATCATTCTTTGACCTGAAAGACGGCAAAATCATCCGCGTGACCACCCGCTACAACCTGTCGGACTGGATCGCGCAGGTCTCATGAAGATTGCCGTGCTCAGGGGGGATGCTTTGGCGCGGGCGCTGCCCGATGTGGCACGCCTGCGGATCGAAGTGTTTCGTGACTGGCCCTATCTCTATGACGGGGATCTGACCTACGAAGAACGCTACCTGCAAAGCTACCGCGAAAGCCCCGAGGCGATTGTCGTCGGTGCCTATGACGGCGACAGCTTGGTCGGAGCCAGCACCGGCACACCGCTTGCCGATCATACCGATGATTTCGCGCGTGCCTTTGAGGGGTCGGGGGTCGCGCTTGAGGATGTATTCTACGGGGCTGAAAGCGTGCTGTTGCCCGCCTACCGCGGTCAGGGCATCGGGCATGCGTTTTTTGACCTTCGCGAGGCGCATGCCCGCCAGCTGGGTTTCACCCGGTTCTGTTTTTGCGCGGTGCAGCGCCCTGACGATCATCCTGCACGCCCCGACACCTACCGCCCGCTTGATGCGTTCTGGCGGGGCAGGGGGTTTGCACCCCTGCCGGGGGTCGTGGCGACGTTCGACTGGAAAGACACAGGCGAGGCGGAACAAACCGCCAAGCCACTGCAATTCTGGATCAAGGATCTTTGACCGGCGTCAGGTCGCGCTGCAAAGTGTTGCTGCGGTGGTGCCGAATTCCTTCCAGACCGCCCAGAAGTCGTTGTCGCTTTTGCGGTCGGACTGGCGGGCTTCCTGCAACTGGTGGGGGTCTTTGAACACCCTCACGCCGCGCCGCTGTTCGGCGGAGGACAACTGCCGGTCCGCAACGGCCTGAATACAGCCGCACCGCGCCGAGCTTGCCTCCCTGCGGCCTGCCTGCATGCAGGCGCTATTGATCGGACCACTGGCAAAAAGCACAGCACCGGTGCCATAGGATCCACCAGGGTTATAGCCGCCGCGCGAACCGCCGCAGGCTGACAATGCACCAAGCGCACAGATCAGTGTGAAAAGTCGTATCATATATCCTGCCTCATCATCTTTGGCGCGCCCGGTTGATCCGGTATGCTGCGCCATCCTGCGGATTTGACTATGCCGCAAAACACGCCGCAGGGCAATTCACGTTAACGCAGGTTCCCCCGGTTCAGCGGCACCGGACAAGAGAAACCTTCCCTAAAATTGCCAGCGCGCCCCGATAAGTGTCACATCCAGATCCCGAAAAGCCGCCGGGGCGCTTTCGAAGGTATAGCTGCGGTGCGTTGCGTAAAGCTCCGTATTGTAGGCATCCAGCTGCTGAACCACCGCCACGCCGACCGACGACGTGTTTGTCCCGGTGGCGATGAAGTCGCTCCCGTCGAAGTAATCGACCGAAAACGAGGTGGCACCGTAGCTGACAAAATCCCGGGTCAGGCCCGCCTTGACATAGCCATAACTGGAATCGCTGTCGATCCGCTTGCCCGTCGCAAATGCCGCGTTAAGGCCGGTCGGCCCGTGCAGAACCGCCATTGACCCGACG
>JAGXHB010000097.1 GCA_024636425.1 Roseobacter sp. | reverse complement strand
GGGGTTCCAATGAAACGGCTATATTCTCCATTTATCTTCGGTCTGGTCTTGTGGGGCTTCGGGGCGCAGATGTCTGCCTCTGAAACCAACCCCTGTGCAAGTGCCGGTCCCGGTGCGTCATTCTGTGCCGGCGCGCTGTTTTCCCGCGTGGATTCCGGAACGGTCGAGGGTCTCAGCTTCTGGATGGACAAAGCTGGCTATCTGTCGAAGGTCGTCGTGCAGTCCGCGGCGGGGCCGTCGGTCGATCAGGCGCTTGTTGAAAGGCAAATTCTGTCGATGGTCAGCGCGCAGGCTGAGAGCGTCGGCCGCGCGTTCGAATTTCGCGATCTTGACGCCACCACCACAGGCGTGGCCGGTTTCGGAACGCTGAGCTATTCTCTTGCCAAGGCCGGGCGCAGTCAGGCGATTTTGCACAGCTATGTGCTGGTCAAAGGCGTGGTCATTCAGGTGATCAGCCAGATCGCAAAGAAGGGCACGGCAGGTGGGCCGGGGGCCTTGATGGTGGCGCATCGGCGCGCTGTCGAAGCGATCAAGCTGACCAATACGGACGAAATCCTGTAATCTAGTCGCGAGGGGCTGGTGCACCCCCTTCAAAGGCATTGCCGTTGACATAGTCGCAAGGGTCTTCCTGCATCTGCAAGTGCAACCCATCGCCCTGATAGGGATGCGCGCGCGCGAGGGCCTCGTCCACCTCTATGCCAAGGCCAGGGGCTGTTGGGGCCGTGATAAACCCGTCTTCGACCTTGATCGTCCCTTTGATCAGGGCCTCATGGAAGGGTGTTTCGATACATTCGCACATCAGGATATTGGGTATAGAACTGGCCAGCTGCACATTTGCGGCCCATTCCACCGGACCGGCATAAAGATGCGGGGCCACCTGCGCATTATAAACCTCGGCGAGGATCGCGATCTTCTTGGTCTCCCAGATGCCACCGGCGCGGCCAAGCGCAGGCTGCAGGATGCTTGCGGCACCGGCCCGCAGAACCGGCGCGAATTCGGCCTTGGTGGTCAACCGCTCGCCCGTGGCCACAGGGATACGCACAGCGCGGGCAACGGCGGCCATCTGGTCCACGGCATCCGGCGGGATCGGCTCTTCATACCAGAGCGGGCTGTAGGGTTCGATCGCCTGCCCGAGCCGGATGGCACCGGCGGTGGTAAATTGCCCGTGGGTGCCAAACAGCAGATCGGCCTTGTCACCTACAGCCTCCCGGATCGCCCGGCAAAAAGCCACAGACTGGCTGATGTCGGTCATCGCAGGCATATGACCGCCGCGCATCGTATAGGGCCCGGCAGGGTCGAACTTGACCGCCGTATATCCACGCGCAACGCAATCAGCCGCAGATTCAGCTGCCATCTCGGGCGAGGTCCAGAACGCTGCCATGTCGTGATGGGGAAGCGGGTAAAGATAGGTATAGGCCCGCACGCGATCATTCATCCGCCCCCCGATCAAGGCATGAACGGGTCGGTCTCGATCCTTGCCAAGGATGTCCCAGCAGGCAATCTCAAGTCCTGAAAAAGCACCCATCACGGTCAGATCGGGCCGCTGTGTAAAGCCGGAGGAATAGGCGCGCCGAAACATCCGCTCTATGTTCTCCGGATTTTCGCCCAGCATATGGCGCTCGAACACATCTGTGATGACGGCGCGCATTGCGTCGGGTCCGACAGACGCGGCATAACATTCGCCCCAGCCGACAACGCCTGTGTCAGTGGTCAGCTTGACCAAGATCCAGTAGCGCCCGCCCCACCCCGGTGCAGGGGGGGCCGTCACGATAATATCAAGTTCCTGCAGTTTCATGGCCTGACCTTCATTTCCAAATGGCTTTAAATCCCGGGGGTGTGGGGGCTGGCCCCCACGCTGTCCAGTGTCCGCACGCTGTCCAGTGTGTCGCCCTGACGCCCCCGTCTGTGGGGATCAGCGGTCAAACATGATCACATTGCGCCGCGCGGCCCCGGTCTTGGTGTCCTCGATTGCCTCGTTGATCTGGTCCAGCCGCCAGCGCCCGGAAATCAGCTCGTCCAGCTTCAAACGACCCTGTTCGTAAAGGTCAACCATCCATGGAATATCGCGCTGGATCACCACATCCCCCATTTTCGAGCCGATCATTCCCTGACCCATCGCAGCCATCGCGCCGGGGTCATATTCCGCAGCAGCCCCGATATGCGGCATGCCGACCATGACCACCTTGCCACCGGCGGCAAGATATTTCGGCGCGTCATTGTAGACCGGCGTCGCCCCCACCGTGACAAAGACCGCATCGACGCCCTTTCGCCCGATCGCCTTGAAGACGGACCGCCAAGGGCTGCTCTTGCTGGCTAGCACGCCATCCGTTGCGCCAAATTCGGCGGCGATCTCAAGCTTCTCCTCGCTCATGTCGACCGCCACGATCCGGCGGGCACCGGCGATCCGGGCACCTTGGATGGCGTTCAATCCGACCCCGCCTGCACCGATGACGACAACATCCTGCCCCGGGCGCAGGGCTGCGGCGTTCACCACCGCACCGACGCCCGTAATGACACCACAGGCGATCAGGCTGGCTGCGTCCTTGGGGATGGCGTCGCTGATTTTCACGACCTGCGTCTGTTCGACCACCACCTTCTCCGCAAAGGCACCGGCGGCCATCGCCTGATGCAATTTGCCCCCCTCACGGGTTTTCAGCGGACCGGCGTCGCCATTATAGGGGGTTTCGCAGATCACGGGCTTGCCACTGGCGCAGTTGGCGCAGGAACCACAGCTGCGGATCAGCGTCACCACCACACTGTCGCCCACACCAAGGCCGCGTACCTGATCGCCGACAGCACTGATGCGGCCTGCCGCTTCATGGCCATACACGGCGGGCAGGGATCCCCCCCAGCCGCCGCTCGCGAACGAGATGTCGGAGTGGCAGATCGCAACGGCATCCACCGTCACTTCGACCTCGCTGCCCTCAGGCGCGCGCAGGTCAACATCTTCTATGACAAGGGGGGTGCCGAATTCATGGCAGACGGCGGCTTTGATCAGGGGCACGGGTGATAAATCCTTTGCAAAGGGTATATTTGCGGCCAAACGTGGCCGTGCTTGGCCGATCTTGCAAGCAGGTTCGCGACCTTCTTTACCCGTTTACGCCACGTTCACAGGCTTGGCTGTCTGCCAGCGGAGAAAGATCGACACGGCCAGAAGGGTCAGCAGCATCGACAGCAGAAATGGTGCTCCCGGAAAGTAATAGGCGGTGCCGGGGGCGGTGAACGCGGCAAAGGTCGCGGTCATGACCAACGGGGCCACCACCATCGCCAAGGCAGAGGCCGAGGTCAGCACGCCTTGCAACTGGCCTTGGGAATCTTGCGCGACCGCTTGCGACATGATCCCCTGAAGCGCGGCCGGAATCACGCCCGCAAGCGCTGCCAAGGGTGTCAGCACCATGATCGCGGTGCTGGAGGTCACGGTTGCGATCAGGAAAAATGTGGCAACGCTGAAGACATAGCCGAACAGGACAGTGCCCCTTTCGCCAAAGCGTGCCAGCACTGGACGGATCACGACCCCTTGCACAGCCGCCATGGCCACCCCGAAAAGCGCGAGCGATCCGCCGATCATCGCCGGCGACCAGTCGAATTGCGCCTTACCGAAATAGCTCCAGACCGAGGGGTAGACGGCGAAAGCCAGATGATAAAGGAAATAGACGGCCAGAAGCCGCCTGATCCCTGGCAGATTTGCAAGATGCCGGGCTGCCCCCAGGGGATTGGCACGCCGCCATGACAGGGCGCGGCGAAATGGGGGGGCAACAGTTTCCTTGAGCACAAACCAGCCGAAGATCACGTTTCCCGCAGCAAGAGCTGCAGCGGCCCAGAACGGGGCGCGGGTGCCGAAATCCGCAAGAAAACCACCCGCCACCGGTCCCAGCACAAAGCCCGCGCCGAACCCCGCACCGATCAGCCCGAAGTTTGCGGCCCGGTCCTTGGGGGCTGATATGTCGGCCATATAGGCGCTGGCGGTTGCCCCCGTCGCGGCCGAAATGCCCCCGATCACACGGCCCAACAGCAGCAACCAGACCGATCCGGCGACAGCCATCAACACGTAGTCGAGCGCCATGACCGTCAGGGACACCAGCAGCACCGGGCGCCTGCCAAAGCGGTCCGACAGACTTCCGACGAGGGGACTGAACAGGAACTGCATCACTGCGAACGTGGTCGCCAGCACGCCCCCCCAAAGGGCTGCCCGGCTGAGGGTTGCGGCCTGAACCTCTTCGATCAGATCGGGCATCACGGGGATGATAAGACCTATCCCCATGGCGTCGATCATTACGGTCAACATGATGAAGACGACTGCCGGGCGCATGCCGGTCAAAGGCTCCGGGCGCGCGCGACGAAGGCGTCTGCATCTGCAGTGGCATGGCCGGTCTGGCGGGCCGGATCGAACAGATCTTCAGGCAGGTCGGGGTAATCGGCGCGCGCCAGATCGCCGAGCGGGATCTGCTTTTGCTGCGCCTCATGGCACAGACGCTTGGTCACTTTCTGCGCCTCGGGGCGCGGCATCGTCGCGGCCAGCGCAAAGCTCAGCGCTTCTGCGTGGATCAGTTCAAGGCCCGCGCTCAGCGCGCTGTGCATCTGCACCGGATGCGGCGCGAGGCCCGCAACCAGCGTCTTGGCATGTTGCAGACCCGCCGCCAGCGTCAGCGCAAGCTGGGGTACGGCCATCCATTCGGCAAACCACGCCCCGCCATCGCGTTGGTGCTGATGCGCGCTGGCAGCCTGAAGTGTGACCCGCTGCCCGGTGAACTGATGCCCAAGCGCTATAATTGCGGAGGGGCCGACCGGGTTCTGCTTTTGCGGCATGGTCGATGACGAGCCGGACGCGCCAAGCGCCACTTCCTCTATGCCGGTCATGGTCAGTCCCACGGCGCTTTGCGCCATATGGGTCAAGGCCGCCATGACGCGACCCTGCCAGTCGGCGATGCGCAGGATCGGGCCGCGGTCCACATGCCAGCTGCGTCCGGGATCGTTCAGACCAAGCGCTTGTGCAAGCCCTGCGCGGGTTTCGGCGGCCTTCGGCCCCAGCGCAGAGGCCGTTCCCGCCGCACCGGAAAGCGAGACGTAAAGCGACGTTGCGCGCAGGGTTTCAAGCTCTTCCAGCGCGTCGCACAGCGGCAGGCCCCATTCGGCCATCACCGCACCCCATGTGGTGGGGGTCGCGTGCTGCCCATAGGTGCGCGCAGCCAAGGGCAGGGCCCTGTGTTCTTGCGCCGCGCTGGCAAGGCTTTCGACGATGCTGCGCAAGTCGCTTTCTGCCAAGGCCAATGCCTGTCGCAGCCGCAGCATCAATGCGGTGTCGATAATGTCCTGACTGGTCGCACCCCAATGAACATGCTGGGCAAACTCAGGCGCCTGCATCTCGGCACGGAACTGTGTCAGCAGCCCCGGCACGCTGACACCGTTTTCGCCGGTTGCCTTGGCGATGGCACCCGGATCGATCTGTATTTCCAGCGACGCGCGATGAATCGCGGCAGCGCTGACCTCGGGGATCACACCCAGACCGCCCTGCACCTTGGCCAGTGCCCCCTCAACCAGCAGCATGGCGCGCAGGGCTGCAGTGTCGGAGAACAGGCGACCTGCATCACCGGTCGGGAAAAGCTGTGCGTAAAGGGGGCTGTCAAAGACGCTGGCGGCCATGGAATTACCTCGGAATAATGGTGTCGATGATCTTTGCCAGCCCTGCGGGATCGGCGAAAAAGGGCGAATGTCC
>JAGXHB010000096.1 GCA_024636425.1 Roseobacter sp. | reverse complement strand
TCGGCCCTGTTCTCTGCCCGGGTAGTTCATCACGTGCTGCTTGTCGCCGTTGCAGCGCCGCTTCTTGCCTGCGCTTGGCCCGCGCGGCGTGCCGCCGGGGCCATGGGCGCTTTCGCGGTCTCAACCGCCGTGCTCTGGGGCTGGCATTTGCCCGTAGCCTATGATCTCGCCCTCACTCACGTTGGTGTTTACTGGGTAATGCAGATTACCCTGTTGGGCTCCGCTGTCTGGTTCTGGCGCGCCGTCCTGTCCGCAGACCGCACGCCGGTCGAAGCGGTCATGCTGCTTGTCGTCGGTTTTGCGCAAATGGGTATGCTGGGTGCGGTTCTGACCTTTGCGCCTGAGGCCCTTTATGCTGCTCACGCCATCGCCCCCTTCGGCTGGGGGTTCACCCCGCTTGGCGACCAGCAACTTGGCGGGATCTTGATGTGGGTGCCGGCCGGTGTGCCCTACGCAGTGGTCGCGATAGCTGTAGCGCGGCGGGGATGGACGACGCTGCGGGCTGGCAGCGCGTGAGCGAGTGGCTCCCAATCATCATCACGCTCTTCAAAGGCGCGCATATTGCGGCGCTCATGGTTTGGTGTGCCGGGTTGCTGGCACTTCCCTTGATGCTGTCGCATCATCATCCTGACTCAACGCCCGGTGATTACAGCCGTGTCCGCAGGGCGACCCACACGACCTATGCCGTCATCGTCACCCCTGCCGCCGTCGTCGCGGTGGTGGCTGGCACCTGGCTCATTTTCTTCCGCGAGGTTTTTGTCCCATGGCTTTACGTCAAACTCCTGTTTGTCGCAGCACTCGCCGCCGCCCACGCCTGGGTCGGGCATTTGATCGTGCAAGTCGCCGAGAAGCCGGAAGAACACCGCCCTCCGCGGGCTTACCTGCCGATGACCGCTATCGGCATACCCGTGATTGCAATCCTCATGCTGGTGCTCGGCAAGCCGGATCTGGGCACCATTCCCCTCCCCGACTGGCTACAGGAACCGCGCGGCAATCACTTGCCTTTCGACGTGCCCAGCCGATAATCAAAGACCAGTTTGCCACCATGCCAACCCGTAAACCCCACCATGATCGCACCGAGCCCGGACAGGAGGATGCCGTAAGGCAGCACCGCCTCCTCGAAGCCATAAAGCCTCTGGCCCCAGTTCGCGCCCAATATCGCCAGCAGGGTGACGGCGATGATCGCATGGGTCCATGCCGCAGCACGGGACCGGATGCCGCTGACGAGCAAAAGCTCGGCGGTGCCGGAAAACCCCGCCAGCATACCAAAAAGAAACCCCGTCCCTGCGGCCCACAACGCAGCGCGCGCCCAGAAGGCGTCGCCGGTCCACCAATAAAGCAGATCGGCACCCAGAAGGCAGAACGACAGCGCTATGGGAAAGGCGACGCTCATGGCGTGGATCGGGTGCCCCTCCAGCGCGATGCGGGTTTCGGTCTCGTTATAGCCGGGGTCGGAGGCGATCGGATCGATCAGCCGATCTTCAACCGGTTTGTCAGATTTCGCGCTCATCGGGGCAGGCTCCTTCGTAGGATTGGTGCAGGGACAACGTTCAGCCTGCTGATTGGTTGCAGCGGCGATCTTTCGGTGGTCGATCCGGCCGGTCCGGCGGCGCGGGCCATCGCGACGCTCTGGTGGGTGATGCTGATCGGCGCGGGCCTGATCCTTTTCTTGATGGCGGGGCTCGTCATCGCGGCCTTTCGCGTGCGCCGGCCCGCAGTAGACGACGCGCGCAGCGAGAAAGTCTGGATCCTCGGCCTAGGTTTGGGTTTCTCCATGGCCGTCCTCGCGGCGCTGCTGGCTTACGGTCTTGTCGCAGGCGAACGGCTGATGCCACGCGCCGCAGCAGATTTGGTGCGGGTCGAAGCCGAGGCCCGGCAATGGGCATGGCGTTTCGCCTATGACGACCGCCCCGGCTACTTCACCGAGAACCTGCTGCATATCCCTGCCGGACGGCCTGTCGACGTGGCAATCACCAGCACGGACGTTGTCCACAGCTTCTGGGTGCCACGGCTTGCCGGCAAGCTGGACGCCATTCCCGGCCACGTCAACGTCCTGCGGATCGAGGCCGACGCCCCCGGCACCTACCGTGGTGTCACCGCCGAGTATAACGGCGAAGGCTACAGCCGCCATGTCTTCACGGTCGAGGCTCATGATGCGGCCGGTTGGGCCGCTTTCGTTGCGGAGGAAACACCATGAACGCGCTGCGCCGTCACCGCAAGCTTGAGGCGATCTGGTCTTCTGAACCGGGCTGGAAGGGCTGGACCAGCAGTGTGAACCATTCCGACCTCGGGCGGATGTTCCTGTTTACTGCCTTCTTCTTCTTCTTTGTCGGCGGTGTGCTCGCGATGTTGATCCGCGCCCAACTGGCTACGCCGGACTCTGCCTTTGTCGATGCGGGTGCCTTCAGCCAGTTCTTCACCATGCACGGCACCATCATGATGTTCCTCTTTGCCATTCCGGCGTTCGAGGGGCTGGCGATCTACCTGCTGCCCAAGATGCTGGGCACCCGCGACCTCGCTTTCCCGCGGCTCACCGCCTATGGCTATTGGTGCTACGCTTTCGGTGGGTCGATGCTGCTGGTGGCGATGCTTTTCGGGATCGCGCCCGACGGCGGCTGGTTCATGTATCCGCCGCTCACAGGCCCGCTGCACTCGCCCGGCATCAACACCGACTTCTGGTTGATCGGCATCACCTTCGTAGAGATTTCTGCGATCTGTGCAGCCGTCGAATTTACTGTCTCGATCCTGAAATATCGCGCTCCGGGCATGTCGCTGGACAAGATGCCGATCTTTGCGTGGTACGCGCTGGTCACCTCGCTGATGATCCTTACCGGCTTCCCGCCGCTGATCCTCGGGTCGGTCCTGCTTGAGGTCGAACGCGCTTTTGGTCTGCCGTTCTTTCAGGCGGATCTGGGGGGGGACAGCCTGCTCTGGCAGCACCTGTTCTGGCTTTTTGGGCATCCGGAGGTCTATATCATCTTCCTGCCCGCCGCCGGTATAATCTCGACCGTGATCCCGGTGATGGCACGCACAACCCTGTTGGGCTACGGCTGGATCGTGGCGTCAGCGGTGGCGCTGGCGTTCCTCAGCTTCGGGCTTTGGGTGCACCACATGTTCACGACCGGCATTCCGCATATGGGGCTGGCGTTCTTCTCCGCCGCGTCGACGCTAGTGGCGGTGCCGACGGGCGTGCAGGTCTTCGCCTGGATCGGAACCCTGTGGAAGGGGCGACCCGAACTGCATATGCCCATGCTGCATATCCTCGGGTTTTTCGTCACTTTCGTGATCGGCGGGCTTACCGGCGTGATGGTCGCTGTCGTGCCTTTCGACTGGCAGGCTCATGACACCGCCTTCATTACCGCGCATTTGCATTATGTGCTTTTTGGCGGCTTTGTCTTCCCGATGCTGGCCGGCATCTACTACTGGCTACCTCTGCTAAGCGGGCGCAAACGCCTTTTTCGATTGGGCGAGCTGGCATTCGCACTGATTTTCGTCGGGTTTCATGGCACCTTCATGGCGATGCACTGGGTCGGCCTGATGGGCCAGCGGCGCAGGATCGAAACCTATGACGCGGACACTGGCTGGGGCGTGATCAACTTCATCTCCTCCGTCAGCAGCTTCGTCATGGCAATCGGCCTCGCGATGGTGCTGGTCGACATCATCATCCATGCTTTCGTGGCCATGCGCGGCAGACGCAACCCGTGGCAGGCCGGCACCTTGGAATGGGCCAGCATGTCGCCCCCGCCGTCCTATAATTTTGCAAGTTTGCCCGAAATCAGAAACCGTGACCCTTTCGCTGGCGATCCAGATCTGCCCAACCGTCTTGCCAAGGGCGAAGGCTATCTGGGGGAGCCCAAAGCAGGCCGCCGCGAGACGTTGATGGTCGATATCGCCACCGGACGGCCCGAAGCGGTCGTGGTCTATCCCGGCAACACGCGGCTGCCGATCCTGATGGCGGCGGTGACCGGCGCGTTCTTCCTGTCCATCCTGCTCAAGCTCTTCTGGATCACGCCGCTGGCACTGGCAGGCGTGGCGGCGCTGGCGCTTGTCTGGGTCTGGCAACTGGGGTCGCGCACCGATCAAGGTGCGCAGGATGCAGGTCGCGGTGTGACACTGCCTCTGGCATCCGAGACAGACAGATCGCCGGGCTGGTGGGGTTCCACTTTCCTGCTGGTGGCCAACGCCACCTTCTTCGGCTCGCTGCTTTTTGGCTATGCGTTCTTGTGGACGGTGGCACCGGGTTGGCCCCCTGCGGAGTGGCTTGATCCGTCATGGGCGGAACTGGGGCTTGGGATCGGCGCGGCGCTTGTGGGGTCGATTGCGCTGCGGGTCGGCACACGCCGCAATCGCAACGGCACGTCCCCCCAACTAGCCCTTGTACCGGCGCTGTTGGCGACTGTTGTCACGGTGATAGTTTTCGCCCTACTGTTGTTCCGTCTGCCACCACCCGACGGTCATGCTTACGCCGCGACCCTTTTCATCCTTGGTGCCTACGGGTTGGCCCATGCCCTGCTTGTCGGGCTGATGCAGGGCTTCCTGATCCTGCAGGTCCGCCGCGGCTTCACATCGGCGCGACGTCAATCCGGGTTCAGTGTGGTCGGGCTTTGGTCGGACTACCTGTGCGCGATCACGGTGCTAAGCCTGCTGGCCGCGCATTTGCCGGGGATGGCGCTGTGAAAAACCTGCTGCGCATCCTGTTCCCTTTGCTGGTCTGGCTCGCCAGTTTCAGTGCAATTTACGCGCTTCACGGTCTGGGCTGCGCCTTGGGCTGGTCCAACGTTGCCCTGCCTGGGATGTCGCTTTTCCGATGGCTGCTGCTCGTCTCGTGGCTCATTGCACTGCTTGCGCAGGGTGCCATGCTGATGGCATTGCGCTCCCGACGCTTCCGTTCGCATGATACTTTCATTCACAGAACAAGCCTCGCCACATCTTGCGCAGGTCTGATATCGACGCTTTGGACGCTGCTTCCGGTGGCCGTGTCCGGCCCCTGCGGATGACATGGCATTTCCCTCTTGCCACACTGGACCGATTTCAGCGCGCTACTCGCGCAAGGCGGGTTCCTTACTGCGCGCGCGGCAGACGTACTTCCACGCATAAGCCGCTGTCGGGTGCCGCACCAAATGTCAGGTCGCCATCGTTGAGTGCAACGAGATCGGACACGATCCCGAGGCCAAGACCGCTGCCCGAAACGCTCTCGTCCAATCGCCCGCCCCGACGAAGCACTTTTTCAAGATGCTCTGCCCCGATGCCCGGGCCGTCGTCCTTGATGGTGAGATGCACAGAATCTCCCGACCCTTCCGCGTAAACCTCAACACGGCTATTTGCCCACTGCACGGCGTTTTCCATCAGGTTGCCCGTAATATCCTCCAGATCCTCTCGCTCTCCGGCAAACACCAGTCCTTCGGGTACGTCCACGCCGATAGCGATAGCGCGCTCCGCCGCCTGCCCCCGCAACACCAGAGCGATATCCTCCACGACATCCAGAACCGGCGTGCGCGCGCCCAAAAGCCGCGCTGCACCGGCAGTGCGCGCGCGGCGCAGGTGATACCGGATCAGCCGGTCCATGCGATCAGCGGCGACGGCCCCATCGCTTCCGGGGCGGGCATCGTTCATCAAGGCGGCAAGGGGTGTCTTGAGCGCATGTGCCAGATTGCCGACATGTTCACGGGAACGCGCAATCACGGCCCGGTTCCGGTCCAGCAGCGTGTTGACCTCGTCCACAGGGGCATCAACCTCTGCCAGACCACGGCGCGGCAGACGTTCCGCGGTCCCCGCCCGGATCGCGGCGATCCCCGCGCCGATATGGCGATACCCGGACAGAGCCATGCGCCCTTGCACCATTGCCAGCAGCACCAACCCTGCACCCAGTGCGGCCAGCGACCAGAAGAGAGGTTGGCGCACCTGTCCCAATGCCGCCATCACCTCTTTGCGCGGTGCCGTGACGACAATGCCAACTGATCCTTCGACACCCGGCACCGTGACCGTGCGAAGCTGCGCCAGCAGGCCCTGCCCGTCCGGCCCCACGTCATAAGGCGGCAAGAGCGTTTCAAGAAAGAGCGATTCCGAGACCAAGGACACGCCACCCCCTGTCTCGACCTGCCAGAACCACCCCGAAAGCGGCCTTGCAAATCGCGGATCGGCCAGTGGCGCATCGAGGACAAGCTCACCCTCTGCTGGTGTCAGTCGTGAGATCAGCCCCTCCGCCGTCGCGTCAAGTCCGGCTTCGAACCGGGCGACGACAAAGCGGTCCAGCACGCCCCCGATGACGATCCAACCACCGCCAAGCGCCAGCGCAATCCACAGACCCGAGAGCAAGACGAAACGCCACAACAGGCTGCGCGGCCAACCGGGCGCGGTCATGCAGCGCCGTCAACAAGGCGATAGCCTTCGCCCCGACGGGTTTCGATACGGTCCGCACCCAGTTTGCGCCGCAACCGACCGATGATGACCTCGAGCGATCGGAAATCGCGGTCTGCCGCGCTCCCATAAAGGTTTTCAGACATCTCTGTCCGGCTGACCACGCGGTCTTTCTTGTGCATCAAAAGCGTCAGCAGCCGATGTTCGAACGCCGTCAAGCGCAGTGCAGCCCCGTTCAGTGTCACCAGGCCCGTCTGGGTGTCGAGAACAAGACCGCGCGCTTGTATCTCTACGCGGGCGTGGCCCGACGCGCGGCGCAGGATTGTCTGGATCCGCAGGACAACTTCTTCGGTCCGTGCGGGTTTGACCACGTAATCATCGGCACCACTGCGAAACCCAGCGATCTTGTCGGTCCAGTCGCCGCGCGCCGTCAGAACCAGCACGGGGATTTCATTACCAGCGTTTCGCCACTGCGTCAGAATGTCGAGACCCGTCATGCCCGGCAAACCCAGATCCACGACAGCCGCCGCATAGGTTTCGGTGGCACCCAGATATTCGCCCTCTTCCCCGTCTCCCGTAGACTCTACCAGAAATCCCGCATCCTCCAACGCGCCAGCAAGACCTGTCCGCAAGCGCGCATCATCTTCGATCACCAGTATCTTCATGGTCTTATCCTCGCGTCGGTCAGCCCGACCCCCTCCACCAGCAGAAACATTCCCGTATCACCATCAAGTCGGATCGTGAGCAGATTGTCGGCGGGCGTGAGAAATTCGGCCGCATAGACCACATCGGTCCCAAACTCCCGCTCATGAGGTTTTGGCCGGTCAAGCCGCACCGAAAGCAGCCGCCCTCGAAACCTGCCGGCAATCCGTTCGGAAATCTGCGGCAGTGACAGTTCCGGAACGGGCACATCCACCCCGCGCGGGCCACCCTGCGCCAGCGCCGCGCAGGACAACCCGAGCAAAAGTATCAAGAAGGTCGCGTTCAGAAATCGAGTCATCATAACATGAAAGACTATGCCCGATCCGACCTCAACGAAAGATCAACGGATGGTTGCGGTTTGGTTTGGG
>JAGXHB010000013.1 GCA_024636425.1 Roseobacter sp. | reverse complement strand
TGCATCCATGGTGAACGGCAGGTTCATGCAGACAAAGGCAAGCTCGATGTTCTCGAGGTTGCGCATTTCCGGCGTGCCTTCGGTGTCGCCCGAGATGTAAACGCGGAAGTCGGGGATGTTCAGCACATAGCCGTTGTCACGGCCTTCTGGGTGAAATTCCTTGCGCTCTTCTGTCGTGTTATAGGCGGGGATCGCCTCGATCTTGAGGTCGCCGAACATGGTGTCCTCACCATTGGCAATCATCGTCGCCTTGGACTTCAGCGCCTCCGGCAGCATGTCGTAAACGGCAGGATTGGTGATCATCGTGGACTCATCGCCGGCAAGCGCGGTCAGCGTGTCGACGTTGTAATGATCGCCGTGTTCATGCGTGATCAGGATAAGATCCGGGGCCGGAAAATCTGAATAGTTCGAAGCATCGCCCACCGGATCGACATAGATCACACCCATCGGCGTTTCCATCACGAAGGATGCGTGGTCGACGGGATGTACCGAGACGTCGCCAGCGGGTGTGGGGAACATGTCGGAACCATGAGCAGCCGCGCGGGCGGCGAATGGCAGCAGGGTAATAACCCCGGCAGCGGCGGCAGAGGTGGCAAGAAACTGACGTCTGGAATGTGTCATCTGGTATCTCCTGTTGAACATGGATGCTGAGATAGCCCGCGCAGGACAGATTTCAATTTCACGTCCATGTCATATGACACTCAACGATCATCGCCGCCCGCTGCCGGAGCACCTTGCATGTCATCATCAATCGCCGCCTGCGCCGCAGCGCTGACCGCCTTGCGTTCCTCATCGGTCAGATCCCCGACCTTGCCATCGGCCAGCCGCACCGTCACCTCGCGGTGCGCAAACCGTATGCCTTCGCGCTCGAACAAGGCGCGGATTTCCTCGTAGACCTTCTTGCGCACCAGCCACTGATCGCCCGGCTTGGTCATGAACTTGACCCGGATGATCATCGCTGAATCCTGCATTTCGATCACACCCTGCGATTTCAACGGCTGGATGAAGTTCTCTCCGATCACCGGATCCTCCAGTAGCTCCACACCCAGTTTCTTGATCAGCTTGCGCACCTTTTCGACGTCGGTGTCATACGTCACCCGCAACGGCAGCTTCATGATCACCCAGTCGCGGCTGTAATTCGTCATCACCTGCAATTCGCCAAAGGGGATGGTGTGCAGCGCGCCCAGATGATGCCGCAACTGGAACGACCGGACCGAGATCTTCTCGACCGTGCCTTTGACACCGCCGACATCCAGATATTCGCCTTTGCGAAACGCATCGTCGAACAGGAAAAATGCGCCAGCAAAGATATCACGGACCAGCGCCTGCGACCCGAAACCGACCGCGACACCGACGATCCCTGCCCCGGCGAACAGCGGGCCGACGTTGATCCCGAATTCCATCAGCACGATCAGCGTGATCGTGACCACCACGATGATCAGCACAAAGTTGCGAAACAGCGGCAGCAAGGTAGCCAGACGGCTGGCAGACGATGCGCCGCTGCCCTCGTCGCCCAGCTCAGCCTCCGGCTGATCGCCCAGCTCGGCCTCTATCTTGCTGTCGATCCAGATGCGGAAGGCGTGATAGATGATGTAGCCGATAAAGATGATGACCATGACATCCAGCAGCCGGTCAGCATAGTTTTCGGCCATGCGCGCGCCTTCGTTGTCCCAGATGAAGAAGAACGCATAGACCCCTGCCACAAAGGCCAGAATACCTGCGACACGGCGCGCCAGCCCTTCGAAGGTGTTCAGCGACCGGCGCGGCATCATCATCGCGTGCGGGTGATCCTCGGCACCGGCCAGGTGCTCTTCCTCGGCGACATCCGTGTCAGTGGATCCGGCACTTCCTATTTCGTGGTCGCGAGATTCTCCGGCGGCCTGCGCGTCGCGCATTTCATTGAGGTGGCGGATCGTGCGCGCCCGCGCGAAAAAGCTTTCGATGCCATAGTTGATCACACCGTAAACAACGATGATCGACACAAGGATACCGTAGGCGCCCGCGATCAACGGGATGCTGCCCGGATTTGCCAGAACCAGGTCATAGGTCAGCTCGAACCAGGCAAACAGCACGTAGGCCACCACCAAAGTTGGCCAGATCCGCGACAGCACACGTGTCACCATGCTGCAGTCTTCGACCGGCTTACCCCCGCGCAGCGCATTGGAAATCGCCCGGCGGTTGGCAAAGACCATCGTGATGTTGAACAGCACAATCACGCCCGACAGCAAGGCGGCGATAAAGGCATAGACGTCGTAGTTCAGCCCCAGCTCTGCGATCCAGATCCCGAACAGGATCGCGCAGGTTTCGATGCCGGCCAGCATCCAAAGCCAGCGGTGAAGGCTTTTGGCGTCACGGTCGCTGAAAACCGGGATGCGGTACTGCGACAGAAACGGCGACAGGATCATGCGCCAGAGCCCGGCAGCAAGCCGGCACACGAAATAGCCCACGTTGATCAAAGTTGCGGTGAACTGCATCGCCGTGTCTTCAAGCGGGCCAAAGATCACCGCGCCAAGTGCATAGGCCACAGTCATCGACACCAGTATGCCGACCACGCCCATGAAAAAGCGGAAGACAAGAAACGGCATCTTTCCGGCGTATCCAACGGGGTTTTCCTGCACCCTTGCCGTCACATAGCCCTTGGCCAAGCGTTTACCGAAAATCTCGACCTCGACCAGGGCACCAACGGCGAAGAGCGCGAGCGAGATCAGCAACAGCTTTGCGAAAGCCCAGATCGTGCCGTCGGGCGATGCCGCGCGCAGGATATAAAGCACTTCATTGATGGCGTCAGGCAACTGCGCAATGCGTTCGCTCAAAGCTTGGCGAAAGCGGTTTGTCTGTTCCTGAAACTGCATCAGCGCGGAATGTTCCTGTCGTACCGCGTCCTCTTCACTTGCGTCGGGCGATACGTCGCTGGTCCCCGTTGCCGGCCGGTTCAGCAACTGGCCGTTGCTGTCAATCACCACGACGCCCACGCCGCTCTCGGCGGCCTGCCGGATGACCTCGCTGATGCGGGCTGCGTCTGCATCCTCGGCCGATTGCGCGGGCGCAAAGAGAGAGGGCAGCCCCTGCGCGTGCCCAACCGTCGCAAGACACAGCATCGGCAGCGTCAGGATCATCGCGAAAAGGATGTGCCGCATGATGTCTTTCCCCGAGGATGTGAACTGCCTTCCGAAACGCTAAGCCGAGCCTGCTGCCATTGCAATCGTGCGCAGCCAGCCCCACCTAGAGCATCCACCCCCCAAAAAGTCCCCCGTTTTGGTATGTCATAGTTAATCGTTCTCAGCCGCTCTGTTCTTCAAGTGGCGCAAGGCCCGGACCCGCGAAAGAAACGCTGATGCCTTCCAACACCCTGGTTCATAGCAGATCGAAAGCAGCAAAAGACCACCAACCGCCGCGTTTGGAAGCCCCCCTCCAGCGACATGAAAGCACCATTTTTTTAGGGGTCTTCAGTATAAATCGCATATTTAACGCCGATGATGTGCAGTTCTCTTTGACAAGAAGCGCCTTTTTGACAAAACAGAAAGCGACCTGCGGCTTTCGGGCTCAAGACCAAGTTAGGACAGGCCGATGAGCCAGACGCCTCACAAACACCTGCGCGACGGACAGGCGACGCGACGTGTAATTTTTTATAGCCATGATACCTTCGGGCTTGGGCACTTGCGCCGCTCGCGCGCGTTGGCCGCTGCCCTGACCGAAGGCGATGACAACGCCTCTGCGATCATTCTGACGGGGTCGCCGGTCGCGGGGCGGTTTACCTTTCCCAAGGGGGTCGATCACATCCGCCTGCCCGGCGTAACCAAGCTTGCCGATGGAAGTTACGTGTCCCAGACTCTCGGGCTGGATATCGACGAGATCACCGCCCTGCGCGCCGGACTGATCAAGACCGCAATCGAAAAATACGAGCCCGATCTGCTGATCGTCGACAAGGAGCCCACCGGCTTCAGAGGGGAATTGCTGCCCAGCCTTGAATGGTTGCGCGACCACGGCTCCACCAGAACCGTGCTTGGCCTGCGCGACGTGCTGGACGAACCCGAGGTGCTGGCCGCTGAATGGGCCCGCAAAGGTGCCATCGAGGCAACGGAAGCCTTTTATGACGAGATCTGGGTTTACGGCGATCGTGCTGTCTATGACCCGACGCAGGGGCTGCCGCTGTCCGACGCTACCCGTGAGCGCATCCATTGGACCGGGTATCTGCGCCGTGACACGGATGACGTGGTCGACCCGCCGGAAGAACCCTACGTGCTGATTACGCCGGGCGGCGGTGGCGACGGTGCCGCGATGGTGTCTCTGGTGCTTGATGCCTATGAGAAAGACCCGGATCTGTCGCCCAACGCCACGCTGATCTACGGCCCCTTCCTGTCGGGAGAGGTGCGGGAGGCCTTCGATGAACGGGTGGAAAAGCTGAACGGGCGCGTGACTGCCCTCGGCTTCGACAGCCGGATCGAGGCGCTTTACGTGGGGGCCGAAGGTGTGGTGTGCATGGGCGGATACAACACGTTTTGCGAGATCCTGTCCTTTGACAAGCGCGCCGTGATCGTACCGCGCACTGTGCCCCGGCTGGAACAATGGATCCGCGCCAGCCGTGCCGAGGATCTGGGCCTTATCCGGATGCTGGACGAGACCCGCGATGGCATGACCGCCGATGCGATGATTGCCGCGATCCGCAACCTGCCGCAGCAGAACAAACCATCCGCAGCCGGGTCCGAAGGGTTACTTGGCGGGCTTGAGGTCGTGATCAGACGCGGACGCGCCCTGATGGACGGGTCGGCATGACCGCAACATCCGATGCACCGCTTGCCGTGGTCGTCAAAGGCTGGCCGCGCCTGTCAGAAACCTTCATCGCGCAAGAGCTTGTCGCACTGGAGGAGGCGGGGTTGCGCTTTGACATCTGGTCGCTGCGCCACCCCACCGACACCAAGACGCACCCTTTGCACGACAGGCTGAAAGCGCGGGTGCGCTATCTGCCGGAATACCTGCGCGACGATCCCGATCGTGTGGCCGCCGGTCGTGCTGCGGCGATGCGCATGCCCGGCTATGCTGCCGCCCTCGACACGTTCGAGCGTGACCTGATGCGCGATGATACACCGAACCGGCGCCGCCGCTTTGGTCAGGCCTGCGTCATGGCGCATGAATTGCCGGAAAGTGTCGCGGGAATTTACGCGCATTTCCTGCACACGCCGTCCTCTGTCGCACGCTATGCCGCGATCCTGCGCGGCCTGCCGTGGAGCTTTTCCGCCCACGCCAAGGACATCTGGACCTCGCCCGAGTGGGAGCTGCGCGAGAAGCTGGACCCTGCCGCCCATGGTGCGCAGTTCGGGGCGACCTGCACCGCGTTCGGCGCGCGGCACCTGCGCGATCTTGCAGGCGATCCGGGCCGCATTGATCTGGTCTATCATGGTCTTGATCTGTCGCGG
>JAGXHB010000095.1 GCA_024636425.1 Roseobacter sp. | reverse complement strand
GGAAAATCCCGCCACTGCGCGACACTGCCCAACCCTTCGTGCAGCAGCACCAGCGTCGGCGCGTCCGAAGGCTTTGGCCCCCACGCAGCATATTCAAGGGATTTCTTCCCTGCCGTCAGCCGCAACCCTTCGGTGTTTGACCACTCGATACCCATTAACATTCCTCCCGCAATTTAAATCGCTGTATCTTTCCCGTTGCCGTCTTGGGCAGCTCCGGCACCACCTCGATCCAACGAGGGTATTTCCACTTGCCGACCTTTTCCTTGACGTGATCTTTCAGCTCCGCCAGCAGCGCGTCGTCCGCATCGCCGTCTTTCAGCACGATAAAGGCCTTGGGTTTTTCCAGCCCTTCATCATCTTGGGCCGCAACAACCGCAGCTTCCAGCACGCGAGGATGGCTGACCAGCGCGCCCTCGACCTCGAACGGGGAGAGCCAGATGCCGGAGACCTTGAACATGTCGTCGGTACGTCCGCAATAGACCAGCCTGCCATCCTCTCGGCGTTCGTATTTGTCACCCGTGCGCGTCCATACGCCCTCAAAGGTGGTGCGTGTCTTGTCGCGCTGGTTCCAGTAGCAGGTCGCTGCCGAAGCACCGTTGACCAGCAATTCGCCCACCTCGCCAGGGCCGACTTCGAGCCCGGCTTCATCAACCAGCCGCAGAGTATATCCCGGCACAGCCACACCCGATGTGCCATAGACAAGGTCATCTTTGCGATTGCTGAGAAAGATGTGCAGCATCTCGGTCGATCCGACACCGTCCAGAATGGAGCAGCCGCAGTGTTTTTCCCATCGCAGCCCCACCTCCTCCGGCAACGCTTCCCCTGCCGAGATGCAGACCCGCAAACCCGCATCAAGGCGTGCAGATTTATCAAGCTGGTTGACCATCGCCGCATAAAGCGTCGGCACGCCGCAAAACACGGTCGGCTTGTGTGCGTTGATGCCGGCGATCATGTCGTCCGGCGTTGGACGCCCGGCAAACAGAAGCGTGGTCGCACCGACAGACAGCGGAAAGGTCATCGCATTGCCAAGGCCGTAGGCGAAAAAGAACTTGGCCGCTGAAAGAACGATGTCATCTTCCGCAATTTCAAGCACTTGCCGGCCATAGGTGTCCGACGTCGCGCGCAGGGCAGAGTGGACATGGGCCACGCCCTTGGGCTGGCCGGTGGACCCTGAGGAATAAAGCCAGAACGCCACTTCGTCAGGGCTTACGGCCTGCGTCTCGCGCGAGTCGGCTCCGTCGACGAAGACGTCAAAGCTCGTCGTGTCCTCTGGTGCATCCCCGATGACCACCACGTGACGCAAATATGGGTTGCCGGCGACCGCCCCTTTGACCACGTCCCATAAAGGTGCCGAGACGAACAGGATCGCGGCACGGGAATCGCGCAGGATCACGTCGTAGACCGAGGTTGCCAGCAATGTGTTCAACGGGACGGGCACCACCCCGCATTTCAGGGCTCCCCAGAAAATCTGCGGAAATTCGATCTGATCCAGCACCAGCATTGCCGCGCGTTCTTCGGGGCGGATCTCCGCCCGACCAAAGGCTCCCGCCACGCGTGCAGCGCCTTGCGCCATCGCCCCAAACGTCAGGCTACGCCCGCTTCCGATTTCGCGATACGCCACCTTGTCACCGCGCCCCTCCCCGATGTGGCGGTCTACGAAATAGCTAACGGCATTCGCTGTGGCGGTGATCATCGCAGTCCTCCCAAACATCGATGCTTTATTGTGCAGTTTAGACAAATTGTCGCAAGCAAAGCGGTAAGTTATCGCGCTTTAATGCATTATTTCGCAGCAATCCTGGCCTGATCAACAGCATCATAGATACATGCGACCCGTTCGGCCCGGCGCGGCAGGATTTTCGGAAAACCGAGATTCCCTTTGGCCATGACTTCTCCCTCACCCATTGCGGGCAGATCTTGCATGCCAACCGCCGCCGTGACGCGGTTGGCGTTGCCGTTGGTGCGCGCCGCCAGCGCGATCCAGCCATCAGGGGCCGCAGATCATGCCCTTCGCGCCTTCCGTCGCGGACCTGCCGCACCGCGTCACCGGTGATAAAAAAGCCTTCCTTCCCAAAAGCCCCAACGGTCTTGGAGGGGCTATTGTGGTAGCCGGGGGGGTCTCGAATGGGTCCGTTCAGGTCAATCTGGCAGCAGGAATAGGGTAATCGCAGGGAACATCACAAGAATTGCCACGCGCACGATGTCGGACCCCACAAAATACATCACAGCTTTGTAAGTTTCCCGCATCGGCGTTTCCCGGTCCATCGCGTTGATGATGAAAAGGTTCATGCCAACAGGTGGCGTGATCAGCCCCACCTCGACCACGATCAGCACAAGAATGCCGAACCATATCGCCAGATGTTCCGTGCTCATCCCGAAATCCATTGCCGAGATCACGGGAAAGAAGATCGGTACGGTCAGCAGGATCATCGACAGACTATCCATCAGGCAGCCGAAGATCAGGTAGAAAACGAGGATGATCGTCAGCACCAGAAACGGGCTATAGCCTTGGCCCACGACCCAATCGGCCATGAATTGTGGCACACCGGACAAGGCAAGGAACCCGTTGTAGAACCCGGCCCCCAGCACGATGAAAAAGATCATCGCGGTGGTCTTGGCCGTCCCGAGCAGGCTTTCGCGCAGAACCGACCAGTTCAGGCTGCCCGCCAGCAATGCCGCAAGCCCGGTGCCCGCCGCGCCGATCGCGGAGCCTTCGGTGGGTGTGAACCACCCCAGATAGATGCCACCGACCACGACAAAGAAGATCACCAGCACCGGCCAAGTATCCGCCAGCGCCTTGAAGCGTTCTGCCATCGGAACAGGCGGGCGCGTGCCTGCGGAATTGGGGTTCAGACGCACATAGATCGAAATGGTGATGATATAGCCAAGGGCCGCAAGAATGCCGGGCACGAAGGCGGCCAGAAACAGTTTGGCGATATTCTGTTCAGTCAGAATAGCATAAATCACCAGAATGACCGACGGCGGGATCAGAATGCCCAAAGTACCGCCCGCCGCCAGTGTGGCGGTGGAGAAGCCTCCGGAATAGCCGTAGCGGCGCAGTTCCGGCAGAGCGACCTTGGACATGGTGGCCGCCGTCGCCAGCGAGCTGCCGCAGATCGCTCCGAACCCGGCGCAGGCACCGACAGCCGCCATTGCGACACCGCCGCGCCTGTGGCCCAAAAAGCTTTCCGCAGCCTTGAAAAGCGACTGGGACATGCCCGACAGCGTAGCGAACTGGCCCATCAGCAGGAACATCGGAATGATGCTGAGCGAATAGCTCGAGAAGGTGGTGTATGTTTCTGACTTCAGCTTTGCCATCAACGGCACGGGGTTGCCCCCCATCGCAAAATACCAGCCGCCAAAGCCGCACAGCAGCATGGCAAGCCCGATGGGCGCGCGCAGAAAAACCATCAACAACAGGACGGGGAAGGACCAAAAGCCCAGTTCAAGATTGGTCACGTCAGTGGGCCCCTTGTTCGCTTGGCAGGATATTCTGGTTGCGCAGCGCTTCGATCACACGGATCACGGCACAATAAACCGCAACGATGCATGACACGATGCCTGCAGCAAAGCTGGCGGCATAGGCCCACCAAACCGGAAATTGCAGAAACAGCGTGGTTTCACCGTTGCCGATATAGCGTTGCATGCCCTCGTAAAGGCGGAAAATGATCAGCAGGATCACGGCGGCCAGCACCACTTCCCAGAAGGCCGCGATCCAGCGATTCACGCGCGCCGGCAAAAACGAGGTGAAGACATCGACGCTGGCATGCGCACCATAGAACTGGCAGATCGGCAGGAAGGAAAAGATCGCAAAGGCTATACCGGCCTCAAGCAGCTCGTAATTCCCGTTGATCTCGCCCACGCCCATATCGATGACCGCTTGAGACAATCCGGCAAGGTTTTCCTGAAAGAAGGTGCTGTGCAGGATCTTGTTGATGGAACGCCCGATGATCGATGCGGTCGTCATCAGGATCAGCGTCAGAAGCACCAAACCTCCGACGATTGCGGTAACGCGGGCAAGAAGCTGGATCAGCCGATGCATGGGACGTCTCTTTTTGATACGGGGTATGGCAGGTAAGAAATCTGCGGCGCGAGACCCCGCGCCGCAGACAAGAAGGTGCTGCTGTGGCTTAGTTCGCGTAAGCGTCCATCAGCGATTTGGCTTCATCGATCAGAGCCTGACCGTCGATGCCTTTGGTCTCCATATCCGCAACCCAGCTGTCATAGACCGGCTGGGAGGCTTCGCGCCAAACGGCTGTTTCTTCTTCGTTCAGCGTGATGATGCTGTTGCCCCGATCGGCGGCAATCTGACGCGCAGGGCCATCGGCATCTGCCTGCGTGCCACCGGCGAAGATCGAGAACTCAAGACCGGAGTTGTCGTCGATCACCTTTTTCAGGTCATCGGGCAGGCTTTCGTATTTGTCCTTGTTCATCGCCAGAACGAAGGTCAGCACATAAAGCGCACCACCGTCGAATTCGGTGTGATGCTCGACCAGTTCCGGCACCTTCAGCGATGTGGTGACTTCCCACGGAATGGTCGTCCCGTCGATTACGCCCTTGGACAGACCCTCGGGGATCGCCGGAACGGGCATGCCGACCGGCGTGGCTCCTGTGATCTCGAGCAGTTGGTTCACCAGACGCGACCCGCCCCGGATCTTCATGCCCTGCATATCGGCAGGCGTGCGGATTTCCTTGTTGGTGTGCAGCAAACCTGGACCATGCACCCATGTGCCAAGGATATGCACATCCTTGAATTCGGTGTCTTTCATATGCGTCTCGAACATCTGCCAATAGGCAGAGCTGGCCGCCCGTGCGTCTGTCACCATGAAGGGCAATTCGAACACTTCTGTCGAAGGGTAGCGACCGGGCGTATAGCCGACCACCGTCCAGACGATGTCCGCCACGCCATCAATGGCCTGGTCCATCAATTCCGGTGGGGTGCCGCCAAGCTGCATGGAAGGGTAACGCTCGACCTTGATGCGGTCGCCGCTGTCGGCCTCGACCTTGTCGGCCCAGACGTCAAGCACCTGCGCAGGCACGTTCGCTTGCGGCGGCAGGAACTGGTGCAGGCGCAGTGTCACGTCCTGAGCAAGCGCGCCGGTGGCTGTCATGCCGACGGCAAGAGCGGCCGCTGCAGCACTCATAAGGGTTCTTCTAAGTATCATGTGGTTTCTCTCCCGTTTATTTTGGCCAACCCGCGTCTTTGGATGCGGTCTGGATTAATTGGATGGCTTGTATTCCGACATCAGCGCGCGCGCCTGGTCAATCAGCGCCTGGCCATCAATACCTTTTGTTTCCATGTCCGCAATCCACGCATCATAGACCGGACGTGCCATTTCATCCCACTCTGCAGCCTGCTCGGCATTCACGGTGATGATGTTGTTGCCCGCATCGACCGCAAGCTGTCGCGCAGGTCCGTCCGCATCCGCCTGAGTACCGCCGGCAAATATCGAAAAGTCCAAGCCTGAATTGGCGTCGATGATGGCGCGCAGGTCATCGGGCAGGCTGTCGTATTTGTCCTTGTTCATCGCCATCACAAAAGTGAGGTTATAGATCGCGGCGCCTTCAAATTCCGTGTGGTTGGTGACCAATTCGGACACCTTCAATGCCGTCGTCACCTCCCACGGGATCGTGGTCCCGTCGATGACCCCTTTGGACAGCGATTCCGGGATCGCTGTGACCGGCAATCCGACAGGTGCGGCTCCGACTTTTTCCAGAAGCTGGTTGACCAGACGCGAGCCCCCGCGGATTTTCATGCCCTGCAGATCGGACGGGACCGCAACCGGTTCCTTCGTGTGCAGCATCCCCGGACCATGCACCCATGCCCCCAGAACCTGAACATCCTTGAAATCGGCGTCCTGCATCTGTTCTTCCATCAGCGTCCAATAGGCATAGGATGTGGCGCGCGCATCCGATGTCATGAAGGGAAGCTCGAAAACTTCGGTGCGCGGGAAACGACCGGGGGTAAACCCGTTCACGGCCCAGACAATATCTGCCACACCGTCAATCGCCTGATCTATCAATTCGGGCGGTGTGCCGCCAAGCTGCATCGCCGGATAACGCTGGATTTTGATCCGGCCATCGCTGTCCGCCTCGACCTTGTCGGCCCACACATCCAGCACCAGTTTCGGGACGTTGGCTTGCGGCGGCAAGAACTGATGCAGCGTCAGCGTCACCTCTTGCGCAAACGCGGCGGTGCCGGACAGACCGACAGCGAAAGCAGCCCCGCCAGCCAGACGCAAAAAAGCCTTGCGTGAAAATTCCATTGATTTTTCCTCCCCTAAAACATGCGCCCCTGAATTTGATCAAGTGACGTCACGTTCCCTGCGACATATTGTTAGGCCATCTAACAATCCTTGTCATTATATTTTCGAAGCCTTTTTTCAGGATGTTATCATTGGACGGGCTGACCGCTGGACCCAAAAACCTGATAAAACTGCATTTTCTTGCAGAATAGCGGCCCCGACAATGTAACCGTCAAATCAAATCGGGGCGGATTGCACTATATTGCAATAGCGCACTCGTTCGATCAACTTTGCGCTGATATGTCTGCACCGGCTTCTTAAATCGCGGGAAAGGATGGTGGCGTTACCTGGATTTGAACCAGGGACCTAACGATTATGAGTCGTTCGCTCTAACCAACTGAGCTATAACGCCATCGGCGCTTCGAGTATGACAGCCCTTGGCCCCCGTCAAGGGCCAAAAGCCAATCTTGTGACATCAACCTGCGTTGCGCACGGTATCAATCATCAACTGAACGTTGTCAGGATCGGCATCAGGCGTGATCCCGTGCCCCAGATTGAAGATATGCGGCCCTTTGGAAAAGGCTTTGACGATGCTGCGTGTCTCGTCAACCAGCGCCTGCCCGCCCGTGACCATATGGCTGGACGCAAGGTTGCCCTGGACGCAGCCATCGACCTGCACATGCGCAGCGGCCCAATCAGCGGCAACTGAGTTGTCCAGCGCCACGCAATCCACGCCCGTCGCCTTGTGGAAACCGATATACTTATCTCCCGCCTCGCGCGGGAAACCGATGATCGGAATACCGGGGTGGCGCTTCTTCAGTTCCTGCGTGATCTCGCGCGCGGGTTCCAGCGCGTATTTCTGGAAGGCGTCGCCCGACAGTGACCCCGCCCAGCTGTCAAAAATCTTCATCACCTCAGCACCGGCGTCAATCTGCGCAGACATATATTCGATGGTCGCTTTCGTGATCAGGTTCAGCAAAGCTTCAAACAGCGGATTGTCGTCGATCCGCAACTGGTGCGCAGGCCCCTGATCTTTGGTCCCCTGCCCCGCAATCATGTATGTTGCCACGGTCCAGGGGGCTCCGGCAAAGCCGATCAGCGTGGTCTCGGGCGGCAAAGCCCCAGCAAGATTGCGGACCGTCTGATAAATCGGGTTCAGCGTCTCGTGAATATCCTCGACGGGCTTCAGCTTGTCGAAATCGGCCTGCGTCGTCACAGTGGACAAACGTGGCCCTTCGCCGGTGACGAACCACAAATCCGCCCCCAAAGCCTGCGGCACCAGCAGGATGTCGGCAAAAAGGATAGCCGCGTCAAAGCCATACCGCCGGATCGGCTGCAACGTCACTTCCGTCGCCAGATCGGGGTTATAACAAAGCGACAGGAAATCGCCGGCTTGCGCGCGGGTGGCCTTGTATTCGGGCAAATAGCGCCCCGCCTGACGCATCATCCAGATCGGCGGTGTCGGCAAAGTCTCACCCGCCAGGGCGCGCAATATGGTTTTGGTCGGGGCTATGGTCTGCGCCATGGAATGTCCTTGCTTAAAATCTTTTCTCTTTGGTCAAGATGTAAGGGCTGGAAGTCAAGCCGCAGGTGCCGCATTGTCAGATAAAATTGACACGACCAAAGAGAATTTCATGACCCTGACCTTGCCCACCCCCGAAAATCCGATGCGCATCGGCACCCGTGGCTCCCCCCTCGCCCTCGCCCAGGCCTACGAGACGCGCGCGCGGCTGGCTGCCGCCTTCGAGCTTCCGCAAGCGGCCTTCGAGATCGTGGTGATCAAAGTGACCGGAGACGCGATCCAGGATCGCCCGCTCAAGGAAATCGGCGGCAAAGGGCTCTTTACCCGTGAAATCGAAGAAGATCTGCTGGCGGGCAAGATCGACATCGCAGTGCACTCGATGAAGGACATGCCGACTTTGCAACCCGGCGGCCTGCTGCTCGACACCTATCTGCCGCGCGAAGATCCGCGTGATGCATTCATCGCCTCTACGCTTTCAGCCCTCGACCAGCTTGAAGAGGGTGCGGTGGTCGGCACCTCCAGCTTGCGCCGCCGGGCGCAACTGCTGCACAAGCGGCCCGATCTGCAGGTCGTCGAATTTCGTGGCAACGTCCAGACTCGTTTGAAGAAGCTCGCAGACGGCGTGGCCGAATGCACCTTTCTGGCAATCGCGGGGCTGAACCGGCTGGGCATGGAACATGTACCGGCCACACCCATCAACGATACCGACATGCTGCCCGCCGTGGCGCAAGGGGCGATCGGTATCGAACGCCGCGCTGGCGATCTTGAAACCGAGGCGATGCTGGCAGCCATCCATGACACCGCCACAGGCCAACGCCTGACCGCTGAACGCGCCTTCCTGCTGACGCTCGACGGATCGTGCGAAACCCCCATCGCCGGGCTCGCCACGCTTGACGGCGATACGCTGTACCTGCGCGGCGAGGTGCTCAGGCCCGACGGGTCCGAAGTGATCGCCGGGCACCGCACCGGCCCGATTTCCGATGGTGGTCAAATGGGCGTGGATCTGGCCGAAGAACTGCTGTCGCAGGCAGGTCCACATTTCTTCGACTGGCACGCCACCACATAACTTTCGCCCAGAATCGCGAAAGAATTTGAAACTATATGACCTGCTCCGCCGTTGTATGAAGCATGACCGACAATGGTCGATGTGAAGAAACTCAGGAGTATATCATGACTTTCGCTAAAAAGATGATGACAGCAACCGCAGCTTTGGCTTTGACAGCCGGGGCAGCCTTTGCCGATGCCCATTCCATGAAGAACCCCATGGTCGGTGGTGCAGAGATGTTTGCTGACAAGAACATCGTGGAAAATGCCGTGAATTCCGCAGACCACACCACGCTGGTTGCTGCCGTACAGGCGGCCGGTCTGGCCGAAACGCTGTCCGGTGAAGGGCCGTTTACCGTGTTTGCCCCCACCAACGATGCGTTCGACCGTCTTGAAGCCGGTACAGTCGAAATGCTGCTAGAACCCGAGAACAAGGAACTGCTGACCCAGATCCTGACCTGTCACGTCGTGGACCAGGCCGTGATGTCCGAAGCCCTTGGCGGCATGATCGAGGACGACGGTGGTGAGCACCCGATTCCGACATTGGGCGGCTGCACGTTGCAGGCATCCTTTGCCGATGATGGCACCATTCTGGTAACCGATGAAAACGGTAACGCCGCAACCGTAACCATTGCTGACGTTCAGCAGTCAAACGGCGTGATCCATGTGGTCGACGGCGTCATGCTGCCAATGCAGTAAATCTGCCCGCAGACATCTGTCTGACCGATCGCCCCTCTGCCAGAACCGGCAGGGGGGCTTTTCTTTGTCCGTTCCAAATGGAAATAAATCCCGGGGGAGTCCGCAGGACGGGGGCTGGCCCCCCCGCCCGTTAGCCTCGTGTCACACCCATTTCGCCAAGGGTGGAAGGCTCATCAGCACGGCATTGGCGTCATGCCCGGTCTCAAGCCCGAATTTCGTCCCCCGGTCATAGACCAGATTATACTCTGCATAGAGCCCGCGATGCACGAGCTGCGCATCCTTGTCGGCCTCTGACCACTCCTGCACCTTGCGCTTCTGCACCAACGGTACATAGGCGGGCAGAAATGCGCGGCCGATATCCTGGGTCAGTGTGAAATCCGCTTCCCAGTCGCCGGTACAGTGGTCATCCATGAAGATGCCCCCCACGCCACGGGCGCGGTGCCGGTGCGGGATATAAAAATATTCGTCGGCCCAGGCTTTGAGTTTGGGGTAGAATTCGGCACCATGCGGATCCAGATGCGCCTTTTGCTGATCGTGAAAATGCGCGGTGTCCTCTACATATTCGATGCAGGGGTTCAGATCCGATCCGCCGCCGAACCACCATGCATGCGGGGTCCAGAACATGCGGGTATTCATATGCACCGCCGGGGCGTGCGGATTTTGCATATGCGCCACAAGGCTGATGCCCGACGCCCAGAACCGCGGGTCATCGGCCATGCCCGGAATACCTTTGCGCGCGGCCATCGCCATCTGCGCACGTTCCCCCAGCGTGCCATAAACAGTCGAGATATTCACGCCCACTTTTTCGAACACACGGCCCCCGCGCATCACGCTCATCAGGCCGCCCCCCGCGTCTGACCCGTCGTCGCTGCTGCGATGGGTCTCGGTCACTTCGAAACGGCCCGGTGCCGCATCCGTCAGAGGGCCGGCATCGTGGCCGTCTTCCAGCGCTTCAAAGGCTGTCACGATCTGATCGCGGAGGTCGCGAAACCACACGGCAGCGCGGGATTTCTCCCCCTCGAAGTTATCCGTCTCGAAATTGTCTGTCATAATGTCGATGCCTTCCCCTGTGGGTCGCGTGCTGCGCGATGTCTGGGGCAATCTGCATCTTTCAGCAGGGGAAGGTCAATGCAGGCCCCGCGCCTTAATGCGCGGGCGCTCCGGCGGCATCCAGCAACGACCGCCCACCGTCCACGACAATCACCTCGCCGGTCATGAAGCTTGAACTGTCGGCGGCCAGATACTGGATCGTGTCGGTCAATTCCGTGGGCGAAGCAATACGCCCGAGCGGGGTATGACCGCGGATATCATCACGCCATTCCCGGTTATCCGCCACAGACGCCTTCAGCGACGCGCTCATCACCGATCCAAAGGCCACGGCGTTGACCCGGATCCTGTGCGGAGCAAGCGTCAGGGCCATGGACCGTGTCATCTGTTCAAGCGCTGCAGCGGCCATTGAATAGGCCATCAGTTCGGGCCGGGTATGGCGCGACGTGATCGAGCTGAGGTTAATGATACTGCCGACGGTACCATCGGTTTGGCCCTCGGCCTGCTTTATCATCCGCTTGGCGACCTGCTGGGTCAGTTGCAGCGCGGTCATCACGTTTTCCTGCCACAACGTCTCGACGCTGGTGTCGTCGCCGTCCAGCGCATCCGTCGGCAAAAAATGCCGCGAGGCGTTGACCAGCACATCAACCTCGTCGAAGGCATCAATGGTTGCAGACACAAGGTTCGCGATGGTCAACCGCTGACGCAGGTCGCCCGCGAAAAAGCGGATGTTTCCTTCGTCGCGCGCATCGCCCAGTTCCTCGGCCAGCGCCTTTTCGTCGGTGTCCACACACATCACATTGGCCCCCTTGTCGGCAAACTGACGTGCGATGGCCAGACCAATACCGTTTGCGGCACCCGTGACAATGATGGTTTTGCCAGTGATCGAAAAAGACATGAAGGTGATTTCCTTTTGAAGGCGGACCCGTGCTAGCGCCGCTGGCGCAAAGGCCGGGCCGCATGGAAAAGTTTGAAGCGCGCATCCCCACCGATTTCCTCTACGTGGGCGAAACGGGTCTTCAGCTCGGCCTCATAGGGCAAATGACGGTTCGCCACCATCCAAAGTTTTCCCTGTGTCGACAGGATCCTTGCTGCGGCAGCCACAAAAGCCTGACCGATCTGCGGCTCCGCTGCGCGGCCCGTGTGAAAGGGCGGGTTCATCACGACAGCGTCCAACCTGTGCGGCGGTTGCCAATCGGTTGCGTCTTCCCACAAAAACTCGGCCCGGTCGTCGCTGACGTTGCGGCGCGCGCATTCAAGCGACATATGCCCCGCTTCGACGACATAAAGCTTTTCCACCGTGTCGCGTGTCAGCACATGCGCTGACAGAAAACCCCAGCCTGCCCCCAGATCGGCAACCTCTGCCCCAAGCTTTTCAGGCAGCGCATCCACCAGCAAGGCCGATGCAAGATCAACGCCATCCGCCGAAAAGACCCCCGGAGCGGTCCAGAACCCGCCATCAGTCAGCGCCGGTCCTTGTTTCCAGTCGACAAAGAAATCCGCCGCAGGTGCGGCGATCCAGAACATTTTGCCATGCGCCTTCGAGATAGGGCCGGATATGGTAACCCGGTCGCGCACTTCGCGCAGGATGCTGTCGATGCCATCGGTCTTCTGACCGTCGATGACCACGATGCCGTCGCAGACTTCGCAGGCGTCGGCAATCATCGCACGCGCTTCGGCTTTGGCGCGCGGCAGGCACACGATGCAAGCGGCATACCGGTCCTTGATATGGCGGACCACATTGTAGCCACGCGCGGACCACGCGTCGTAGTCTGGTTTGAAATCCTGGATGATCTGAACGCGGTCTTTGTCCAGACCGGGCAAGTCGGCATCACGGGGCGGCTGGAAAACGGCAATCATTCCCTCGTCCGGCAGGTCGAGGGCATCGCCGTCAAGCGCCAGCAGCAATCGCGGATCAATCACGCGCTATTCTTCTTTTTCCATGGTGCATTGCAACGGATGCTGGTGACGCCGGGCGAAATCCATCACCTGTGCAACCTTGGTTTCCGCAATCTCGTGGCTGAAAACGCCGACCACGGCCAACCCTTTTTTGTGCACAGTCAACATGATCTCGAACGCCTGCGCATGGTTCAGACCAAAGAACCGCTCAAGCACATGCACGACAAATTCCATCGGTGTGAAATCGTCGTTCAGCAACATCACCTTGTACAAGGGCGGACGCTTGGTCTTTGGCTTGGTTTTGGTCAAAAGATCGGTTTCGTCGTCGTCACGATCTTTGCCAGCCATCATAAGGTGTTCACGGCGCATTTCTGCTCCCTGCGAAGATTGGGTTTCAAGCGAGTCTTGTGCCTGTCTATATAACGCGAATAGCAAATTAGAAAAGAGGCAGCGCCAAAGATGGCCAAACCGCTGACCGCGATCGGCTTTGATGCTGACGACACACTTTGGCACAACGAACGCTTCTTTGTGCTGACGCAGGACAGGTTTGCGGATCTGCTGCGACACTATACCGATCCCGACACGCTGATGGCACGTCTTCTTGTGTCCGAGAAGCGCAATATCCCGCATTATGGCTTCGGGATTAAAGGGTTTACCCTGTCGATGATCGAAACCGCGATCGAGGTGACCGAAGGCGATGTGCCTGCCGACGTCATCTCCGAGATCCTGCGGGTAGGTCGTGAAATGCTGGCTCACCCCGTCGAGCTCTTGCCCCACGTGCGCCAGACGCTTGAGACGTTGAAGGCCGACTATACCCTCCTCCTGGTGACCAAGGGCGATTTGCTGGATCAGGAACGCAAGCTTGCGGAATCGGGCTTGCGCCACCTCTTTGACGCAATCGAGATCGTTTCGAACAAGACGCCCGATGTCTATACGCGCATTTTCGATCAACATGGCGACGGGGCGTCGCGCGGGGTGATGGTGGGCAATTCACTCAAGTCCGATGTGGTGCCCATGATTGATGCCGGTGGATGGGGTGTGCACGTTCCTCACGGCCAGACCTGGGCGCTGGAACATGCTGACCCGCCCGGCCATTCGCCACAGTTTTTCGAAATTCCATCACTGGCTGATTTAGGTCAAATTTTAGACCAAATCACCTGACATCCTGAGCCTTCCAAAGTTCAGGAGATTCGCTTCATTTGCGCCCAGTTGCCGCCACATTTCCGCCTCATTCGTCCCTGTTGTGGCAAAGCTTCAGGCACCCCCTAAATGTGCCTTACAGAAAATTAATGTTTTCCGCCTATCCCTGCTTGGGACGGGTTTATCGGAAATTCCACCTGTGGTACGGTAATTGCAATAAACAGTGGCCAGTCGAAAAATCGGCGGTCCGAGGCAGAGCAAAGGCAGTTATGATGAGAGCGCGGCGTGTGCAGCCGGCCCGGTATGGGCTATTTATTCTTGCGGCCATCTGGATCCTGGTGGTTCTTCCGCTCAGTGCCATGGCTGCCCCTTATGCAGCATATGTGATTGATGCCCGCACCGGCGAAGTGCTGCATGCACAAAACGCCGAAACCCGTCTGCATCCCGCTTCCCTGACAAAAATGATGACACTCTACATCGCATTCGAAGCGATCAAACGCGGCGAGATTTCACTGGACAGCAAGGTCAAGATCTCAAGCCACGCGGCGTCCGAACCGCCGAGCAAACTGGGGCTGAAGACCGGACAGACAATTTCGTTGCGCTATCTGATCCGCGCCGCCGCG
The DNA here is from genome assembly GCA_024636425.1 of Roseobacter sp. Lineage (GTDB taxonomy): Bacteria > Pseudomonadota > Alphaproteobacteria > Rhodobacterales > Rhodobacteraceae > Sulfitobacter. The sequence continues at coordinate 6,312 of JAGXHB010000095.1, read as the reverse complement.
GTAAAATCCGCAAATGATGCCGCCACCGCCATCGGCGAGGCGATCGAAGGGTCGGAAGAAAAATTTGCCCGCCGCATGAACCGCACCGCGCAGGCGCTTGGAATGAAGAAAACAACCTTCAAGAATGCGCACGGCCTGACTCAGGCAGGGCACCTGTCGACCGCGCTCGATATGACCATCATGGGCCGCCACCTGCTTTATGATCACCCTGAATACTACAACCTGTTCTCGCGGCTGACGGCAGATGCCGGTGTGCGCAAGGTCAGCCATACCAACCGTCGTTTCCTGCAGGCATACCAAGGGGCCGACGGGATCAAGACGGGCTATACCAACGCCGCAGGCTTCAACCTTACCGCGTCGGCGGAGCGTGGCAATGAACGGATCATCGTCACGGTATTTGGCGGCACGTCGACCACCGCCCGCAATGCCAAAGTGACCGAACTTATGGATCTGGGCTTCCGACGCGCCCCCTCCTCTGCTCCGCTCAGGAAGCCGCAGCAACCCAACTACGCAGACGTCGAAGACGTCCCGATGGCCAGCAATGGCACGGCTAACGGTGCGGCGGGCAAAACGATCCGACTTGTCGGTGCAGTGACGACGTCCAAACGGCCCGTGCTGCGCCCCGGCGGCACCAACGAAGTGGTCGTCGCAACCGCAGAGGCCCCAGATGCCAAATCCCCGATCCTGAATTCGGACATCACAGCCGCTCTCAACGAGGCGGTTAAATCTGTTCCCGAAGAAGCCGCTCCTGAAGAAGCCGTTAAAGTGGCAAGTCTTGGCGGTGTGTCGATCCGTCCGACGTTGCGGCCAAAGGCATTGATCGCTTCCGCAGCCCCTCCCAAAGTTATCAAAGAACCCACAGCGCCCGAGGTGATTACCCGTGTGTCGACATCGGGCGGGCACCATTGGGGCGTCAACGTGGGACGGTATCCCAGCCGTCACGCGGCGGAAAAGGTCTTGCTCAAGACTGCTCTGTCTGAAATCTCGACGCTGGATGGTACATTGCGCAAGGTCGTGCAGCGACCACAGGGGTTTGATGCGAACTTCCTTGGCATGAGCCGCGAAACCGCTGATCTGGCCTGCCGCCGTCTGGCCGCGCGCAATGTCAGCTGTTTCATGATCGGGCCAAGCTAAGCCCGGCACCCGACCTCAGGTCGTCGCCTGCAACAGCGTCCGGGTATACTCGGACGCTGGATGGTCATAAAGCGTGTCCACGTCGCCATATTCCACCACATCACCGCGTTTCATCACCATCACCTTATGTGACATGGCACGCACGACTTTCAGATCGTGGCTGATGAACAGATAGGCCAACCCGTACTTGCGCTGCAGATTTCGCAGCAGCTCTACGATCTGCACCTGCACCGTCATATCCAGCGCCGATGTCGGCTCGTCCAGCACCAGCAAACGCGGGCGCAAAACCATCGCCCGGGCAATCGCGATCCGTTGACGCTGACCTCCGGAAAATTCATGCGGGTAGCGGTCCATTGTGGCCGGATCCAATCCGACCTCGATCATGACCTCGCGCACAAGATCCCGCTGGTCGCGGTCAGGGTCCACCTTGTGGATCGTCAGGCCCTCCGCGATGATCTGCATGCAGGTCATCCGGGGGCTCAGGCTGCCAAAGGGATCCTGAAACACGATCTGCATATTCTTGCGCAGCCGCCGCAATTCGCGCGTCGACCAGCCCCGCACGTCCTGCCCCATAAAGGTGATCTCCCCTTCCGAGGAGATCAGCCGCATGACCGCGAGCGCCAGCGTTGTCTTGCCGGAACCGGACTCTCCGACGATGCCTAACGTTTCGCCGGCGCGCACCGACAGCGACGCGTCATTGACCGCGCGGACGTGATCAACCGTCTTGCGCAAAAACCCTTTCTGGATCGGAAACCAGACCTTCAGATGGTCCGTACGCACGATTTCCTCGGACCCTTGCGGCACGGGTTCGGGACGCCCCGAAGGTTCGGCCCCAAGCAGTTTGCGCGTATAGGGATGCTGCGGGTTGTCGAAAATCTCGGACGTTGATCCCTGTTCGACAATTTCGCCCTGCTGCATCACGCAGACCCGGTCGGCGATACGCCGCACGATGCCCAGATCATGGGTGATGAACAAAAGTCCCATGCCTTCGCTGTCTTTCAGCTCTTTCAGCAGGTCGAGGATCTGGGCCTGAATGGTCACATCCAGCGCCGTCGTGGGTTCATCCGCGATCAGCACGTCGGGCTTGTTCGCCAGTGCCATTGCGATCATCACCCGCTGACGTTGCCCGCCCGACAACTGGTGCGGATAAGCCCCCAGTCGGCTTTCTGCGTCGTTGATCCCGACCTTATCCAGCAGGTCCAGAATGCGCCCCCGCGCCTGCGCCCCGGCCACGCCCTGATGCAGCGCCAACGATTCCGCCAGCTGCTTTTCGATCGTGTGCAGCGGGTTGAGCGAGGTCATGGGCTCCTGAAAGATGAAGCTGATGTCGTTGCCGCGCACCTTGCGCAGCAGCGTGTCGCTGGCCCCGATCATCTGCTGACCGTCATAAAGGACCGATCCCGACACCTCGGCGCTGTCACCCAGCAGCGACACCGTGCTGAGCGCCGAGACAGATTTACCCGACCCGCTTTCGCCCACCAGCGCCACGGTTTCCCCCCGCTCCAGTGAAAAACTGATGCCCTTGACCGCATGGGTCAGCGCGCCTTCCTGACGAAAGGAAACTTGCAGATTTTCGACAGATAATAGGGGCAAGGACTGTACCATTCAAAGACTGCTGGCGGGGATGAAGATCGCGATCATGAGAATGTCTTTCTTGGGTCGAAAGCATCACGGATGCCTTCAAAGATGAAGATCAGCAGCGACAACATGATGGCAAAGGTGAAGAACGCCGTGAACGCGAGCCACGGTGCTTGAAGGTTCTGCTTGGCCTGCAACGTCAGCTCGCCCAGTGACGGGGCCGATGCTGGCAAACCGAAGCCCAGAAAATCAAGGATCGCAAGCGTGCTGATCGTGCCAGTAATGATGAAAGGCAGCATCGTCAGCATCGCCACCATGGCATTGGGCAACATGTGGCGGAACATGATCGTCATGTTCCCGACACCAAGCGCACGGGCGGCGCGCACATATTCAAGGTTGCGCGCGCGCAGGAACTCGGCGCGCACCACGCCCACCAGCGATGTCCAACTGAACAGCACCAGCAAGAACACCAATAGCCAGAAACTTCGCCCCAGAATGGCGAACATGATGATGATTACATAAAGCGACGGGGTTGACGACCATATCTCGATCACGCGCTGGAAGATCAGATCGGTCCAGCCCCCGAAGAAACCCTGCACCGCACCTGCGATGATCCCGATCAGGGACGCCGCCCCGGTCACGATCAGGGTAAAGATGATCGACAACCTGAACCCATGGATGACCCGCGCCAGGACATCGCGCTTGGTCCCGTCAGTGCCCAGCAGGTTCTGGCCATTGGGCGGCAAAGGGGCCGCCCCCGGACGGTCAACGGCCGTGTTGAAGGAATAGGGGATCAGCGGCCAGATCGACCAACCTTTTTCGATGGCCTGCCCGTCGATCATGCTGTCTTCGGCGTCTTCGATCATCGCTTCGGGATCGTCGAAACAGGCGTCCATACCCCCGGTCGCAATCAGGCACTTCACTTCGGGGTCACGGTACACGGCCTCGGTCATGAAATCTCCGCCGAACTGCGTCTCGGGGTAGAACTTGAAGATCGGCATGTAGTAAGCGCCGCGATAATTCACAACGATCGGTTTGTCATTCGCGACGAATTCGGCAAACAACGAAATCCCGAACAGGATCGCAAAGATCCAAAGGCTCCAGTACGCGCGGCGATTGCGGGTAAAGTTGCGCCAGCGGCGCTGGTTCAGCGGAGACAATGCCATCGCGTCAGCCCTCGCGCCGTTCAAAGTCGATCCGCGGATCGACAAAGACATACATCAGGTCCGACAGGATACCGACCAGCAGGCCGATCAGGCCAAAGATGAACAACGTGCCAAAGACAATGGGATAATCCCGCGCCACGGCAGCTTCGAACCCCAGACGCCCCAGCCCGTCAAGGCTAAAGATCGTTTCGATGATCAGCGACCCGCCAAAGAACACACCGATAAACACCGCCGGAAACCCGGCGATTACGATCAGCATCGCGTTGCGGAACACATGACCGTAAAGCACTTTGCGCTCTGACAAACCCTTGGCGCGGGCCGTCATGACATATTGCTTCTTGATCTCGTCCAGAAAGCTGTTCTTGGTCAACAAGGTCAGCGTTGCAAAGGCCGAAATGGTCGAGGCGAGCACAGGCAGCGTGATGTGCCAGAAGTAATCTGCCACCTTGCCAAGCGGGCTAAGCTGATCGAAATTGTCGGAGGTCAGGCCGCGCAGCGGGAATATCTGCCAGTAGGATCCGCCTGCGAAAAGCACCAGCAGCAGGATCGCGAACAGAAACCCAGGAATTGCATAGGCCGCAATAATCGCCCCGGATGTCCATGTGTCAAACGCCGTTCCATCCTTGACCGCCTTGCGGATGCCCAGCGGGATCGACACCAGATAGGCGATCAGCGTGGACCAAAGCCCCAGCGTGATCGACACCGGCAGCTTTTCCTTGATCAGGTCAATCACGCTGATCGACCGGAAATAGCTCTCTCCGAAATCGAAGCGCATGTAGTTCCACATCATGCTCAGAAACCGTTCGACCGGCGGCTTGTCAAAGCCGAACTCTGCCTCAAGCTCTGCGATGAACTCGGGCGGCAGACCGCGCGCGCCGACATAGTTCTCATTTGCCGTCGCCGCCCCTGCATTGCCGGCGTCATTGCCACTGCCCGAAAACCCTTCAAACACGTCACCACCGCCCTGAATACGGGCGATCGCCTGCTCAACCGGGCCACCTGGCACGAACTGCACCAGCGCAAAGTTGATCAGCATGATCCCGATCAGTGTCGGAACAATCAGCAAAAGCCGTCGAAGAATATAGGCGCCCATGGGAGGCGTTTACCGCAACGCACCGGCGGCACGCAAGGCGTCGGCTTTGTCCTGATTGTACCACCAGAAATCAAGGTATCCCAAGGCATAGGGTGGCTGCGTCTGCGGATGCTCGTACTGGTCATAATACGCAACCCAGAAGCTGTCGTTGTACCATGTCGGGATCATGAAGAACTCGTGGCGCAAGGCCCGGTCCAGGGCCATGAGGCTCGCGTCTTCCTCCTCCTTGGTGTCGGCATTCAACGATGCCTCGATGATCGCATCGACCATGGGGCTCGCCAGACCAGCGGGGTTGAAAAGCGAATAGCTGGCCGCTTCCGACCCATAGCGCTGCGCCAGACCTGTACCGGTTCCCAAGAACGCGGCATAGCTGTCAAAGACGAGATCATAGTCCCGATCGCGCTCCCGCGATGTGTATTGCGAGCTGTCGACTTTCTCCAGCACGGTGTCTATGCCCATGTTGGTCAGGTTGGACATGAAGTTTTCAATCACCGCCGACAGCGTCGCCGACCCCGACGAATTCAAAAGGAACGTCAGCCGAAGCGGATTGCCGTCCGCGTCATACCGCTTGCCGTCGCTGCCAACGCCCCAGCCCGCTTCGTCCAGCAAGGACATCGCTCGGCGCAGATTGCGCCGGTCCAGCAGACGTGTCGCATCAGACGTGTGCGGGATCACTGCGGGTTCCGTCAGCATTTCCGACGGGACCACATCGCCAAGCGATTCCAAAAACGCCAACTCCGCCCCCTGCGGGGCATCCATCGCCATCAGCGGCGTATCCTGGGTAAAGGACGCGAGCGGCTTGAACAGCCCGTATTGCAGGGACTCGTTGGTCCACTCGAAATTGAAACCCAAAGCCACCGCTTCGCGGACGCGCTTGTCCTGCAACACCTCGCGGCCGAGGTTGAACACGATCCCCGAGGGCGTGGGGGGCGAGCCGTCTGGAATATCCTCTTTCACGACTTGGCCTGCATCAACCTTGGGGAAATCATAGGCCGATGCCCATTGCTTGGAGTTGCCTTCGGTCCGGAAGGTGTACTCACCCGCCTTGAACGCCTCGAAAGCGGAATTCTCATCCCCGAAATATTCGACCCTGATCCGGTCAAAGTTGTTGCGGCCGACGTTGAACGGCAGATCAGCGCCCCAATAGTCGGGGTTGCGCTGGTAGACGATGCGGCGGTTCACATCGACGTCCTCGATCATATAGGGGCCGGACCCGGGCGAGGTCATCAGCCGCGATTCGTCCAGCCGCGCGCCGGTTTCCTCGTACCACTTTTGCGACCATGCAGGCACACCGCCCACCTGATCGATCAGGCTGCGCCGCGAGATGCCGGGTGTGAAGTG
>JAGXHB010000094.1 GCA_024636425.1 Roseobacter sp. | reverse complement strand
GCGCGATGATGACGGCCATCAGAACGAAGCTGACGATCGCGTGCCAAAGCTGCGCATATTGCATTTCCGCCTGCGGGGTCAGGGACGATTCAATCGGCCCAAAGCCAAGCATCTGAGGGATGCCCCACTCGTTCAGATGCGCAAAGGTCGGGCCGAACATCTGGAATTCAAACGGAAACAGCAGCGACAGACCGGACACCGAAATGGAGGTGCCCAGAACGATAACCGCCCAGAAGATCAGCTTTTGACCTGCGTTGAACTTCTTGGCGGGGGGGTGCCCCTTGCCGAAGATGCCGCCGCCTTTCAGGATCCAGTTGATGTCGGTCCGGTCAGGCAGATTGTGCCAGATCCACATGACAAACACCATCACCAGCCCCAGCATGAAGGCCCAGGCCACATTGTTATGGATCCATTTGCCCACAACAGCAAAGCTCGCAAAAGCTTCGTGACCGACGATCGGAATGATGAACGTGCGACCTGCAAGCTGAATAAGTCCTGTGATCCCCAGCAGGATGAACGACCCCGCAATCAGCCAGTGGCCAAAACGTTCGATGGATTTGAACCGTTGAATCAGGACACCGGCACGACCATGTTCGATCCTGATCTTCCCCCGGAGCAGGTAGAAAATCGCCAGCAGCACGACCGTCACACCCAGCAGGGCAAAGCCGTAGGTCAGCAGCGGACCTTCGCGAAAATCGAGCCACCATATGCCATTGTCCTGCATCAGCACCTTGGCTGCCGGGCCATCGTTGCTGGCCCTCACGTCGCTGGCCTTGTCGGCGCGGATCTCGCGCCAAAGCTGCGCGTCGGACGCGCCGCCCAATGTGCCAAGCTGGCCCGCTGTGGGCGCACCATCGCCGGTATCGGGCAGGGGCACTTCGGCACCAAACGGCACGTCTTCGCCACGCTGCCGCGCAAGGATGTCCTCAAGGGATTGTTGGCCTTGAGGGGTGACCGTGGTGTCGCCCGATGTCTCTTGCGCAGCCGTCAGACCGCTGAACGACACAAGGAAAATGAGGGGCAGCAGGATGCGCAGCAATGTCATCGTGACCTCCGAAAGGTGTAAGGTAAAAATGGCCCGCAAGCATGTGCCAGCGGGCCACGGAAGACGTCAATCAACGAGGGGCTTCAGCCGCCTTTTTGATCGTAAGCCGTGCCCCAGCCCCATGCGCCGGAGCCGAACCCGCGCGCGACAACACGCTCGCGGTAGATGCCGGAGACGACATCGCCATCACCCGCGAGCAGCGCCTTGGTGGAGCACATCTCGGCGCAGATCGGCAGTTTGCCTTCTGCGATACGGTTGCGGCCATACTTCTGGAATTCGGCTTCGGAGTGGTTTTCTTCGGGGCCACCGGCACAGAAGGTACATTTGTCCATCTTGCCACGCGACCCGAAGTTGCCCGCCTGTGGAAACTGCGGCGCGCCGAAAGGGCAGGCGTAAAAGCAGTAGCCGCAGCCGATGCACAGGTCTTTGGAGTGCAGGACAACACCGTCGTCGGTCTGGTAGAAGCAATCCACCGGACACACGGCCATGCAGGGCGCGTCCGAGCAGTGCATGCACGCAACCGAGATCGACCGTTCGCCAGGCTGGCCGTCTTGAATGGTGACGACCTTGCGGCGGTTGATGCCCCATGGCACTTCGTGTTCGTTCTTACAGGCCGTGACGCAGGCGTTGCATTCGATGCAGCGTTCGGCGTCGCAGAGAAACTTTGCTCTTGCCATCTTGTCGGTCTCCTTACGCTGTCCAGATTTTGCAGAGGGTCGCTTTGGTCTCTTGCATCTGGGTTACTGAGTCATAGCCATATGTTTGTGCGGTGTTCGTCGATTCACCCAAGACGTAAGGGTCCGCACCATCCGGGTATCTGTCGCGCAGATCGACCCCTTCCATATGACCGCCGAAGTGGAATGGCATGAAGGCCACGCCGCTTTGAACACGTTCTGTGACCATGGCCATCACCTTGACCTTGCCGCCTTCTGGGCCTTCGACCCAGACCTGCGCACCGTCGCGGATACCAAGGTTGTTGGCATCGCGGGGGTTCACTTCGACGAACATGTCCTGCTGAAGTTCTGCCAACCACGGGTTCGATCGTGTCTCGTCACCGCCCCCTTCGTATTCGACCAGACGACCCGACGTCAGAATGATCGGATAATCCTTGGAGAAGTCATTCTCCTGAATGGATTTGTACATGGTGGGCACGCGCCAGAACTTCTTGTCGTCATAGGTTGGATAATCGGCAACCAGATCACGACGGTTGGTATAAAGCGGCTCGCGGTGGATTGGCACCGGATCGGGGAAAGTCCACACGACGGCACGCGCCTTGGCATTGCCGAAAGGGGCGCAGCCGCGGGCGATGGCAACACGCTGGATGCCGCCCGACAGGTCGGTCTTCCAGTTCACGCTGCCCGTTTTGTTTTCGTAGTCCGACGGAATTTCGCCGGTCTGCGATGTTTCACCGACCGCATCATTCGATTTATCCTCAAGGCTGGGACGTCCTTCGGGATAGCCGGCGACATAGTTGATGACGTTCGCCTCGTCATCTGTCAGATCACCTTCCCAACCCAGCTCACGCAGCATCTGCATGGTGAATTCGGGGTATCCATCCTGAATTTCCGACCCGGCGCTATAGACGCCTTCAGCCAGCAGGTTGTCACCATCGCGCTCTACGCCGAAGCGGGCGCGGAAGGTCAGACCCCCCTGAGCGACAGGAATGGACATATCGTAAAGGTTCGCCGTACCGGGATGGTTCATCTCGGGCGTTCCCCAGCAAGGCCATGGCATCCCGTAAAAATCGCCATCGGCGGGGCCACCATTGGCGCGCAGGGTGGTGCGGTCAAAGGTGTGCTGGTTGGCCATGTGCATCTTCATACGCTCGGGGCTTTGACCGGTGTAGCCGATCGTCCACATGCCGCGGTTGAATTCGCGCGTGATGTCTTCGACGTTCGGCTCGTCTCCGTCCAGCGCGATGTTCTTGAACATCCGGTCGCTAAAGCCGAACTTGTCCGCGAAAAGCTTGATGATGGTGTGGTCGGGCTTGGATTCAAACAGCGGTTCAACCACCTGATCACGCCATTGCAGCGACCGGTTGGACGCCGTGACGGAGCCGCGGGTTTCGAACTGCGTTGTTGCAGGCAGCAGATACAGACCATCCTGACGGTCTTGCATGACAGCGGAAACCGTCGGGTAGGGGTCAACCACGACCATCAGGTCGAGCTTCTCCATCGCGGTGACCATTTCCTTCTGACGGGTCTGCGAGTTGGGCGCGTGGCCCCACAGAACCATTGCACGTGTAACGTCGGGCTGGTCGATGTTTTCCTTGTCCTCAAGAACACCGTCGATCCAGCGGCTGACAGGAATGCCCGTCAGGTTCATCATCGAGGTTTCCTGGAACGACGCTGTCGAAAAGCGGCTCTCGAGCCAGGCGAGGTCTTCTTCCCATACGCGCGCCCAATGGGCCCATGCGCCAGCACTCAGGCCGTAGTAGCCGGGCAGCGTATCGGCCAGAACGCCAAGGTCTGTCGCCCCTTGCACGTTGTCGTGGCCACGGAAGATGTTTGTACCACCGCCGGCCTTGCCCATGTTCCCAAGGGCAAGCTGTAGGATGCAATAGGCGCGGGTGTTGTTGTTGCCGTTGGTGTGCTGCGTCCCACCCATGCACCAGATCAGGGTGCCGGGGCGGTTGTTGGCCAGCGTACGCGCGACCCGCTCAAGCTGTGCTCCGGGGGTGCCAGTGACGCGCTCGACCTCTTCCGGGGTCCACTTGGCGACTTCGGTGCGGATTTCGTCCATGCCCCAGACACGGGTGCGGATGAACTCCTCGTCTTCCCAGCCGTTCTCGAAGATGTGCCACAGAATACCCCAGATCAGCGCAACGTCCGAACCGGGGCGGAAGCGCACATATTCATCCGCATGTGCCGCTGTACGGGTAAAGCGCGGATCGCACACGATCATCGGCGCGTTGTTCTGCTCTTTGGCCTTCAGCAGGTGCAGCAAGGACACGGGGTGCGCTTCTGCCGGGTTGCCACCGATGACAAAGATCGCCCGGCTGTTGTGAATGTCGTTGTAGCTGTTGGTCATGGCGCCGTAGCCCCATGTGTTCGCAACACCCGCAACCGTGGTCGAGTGGCAGATACGCGCCTGGTGATCGACGTTATTGGTGCCCCAGTAGGCGGCGAACTTGCGGAACAGATACGCCTGCTCGTTACTGTGCTTGGCAGAACCCAGCCAATAGACTGAATCGGGACCGCTTTCCTCGCGGATCGTGTTCATCTTGTCGCCGATCTCGTTGATCGCCTGTTCCCAGCTGATGCGCTCCCAGTTTCCGCCGACTTTCTTCATCGGGTACTTCAGGCGCCGTTCACCATGCGCGTGCTCGCGCACCGACGCGCCCTTGGCGCAGTGGGCCCCAAGGTTGAAAGGGCTGTCCCAGCCGGGTTCCTGACCCGTCCAGACGCCGTTGGAGACTTCGGCGATGACCGTACAGCCGACCGAACAGTGGGTGCAGACCGATTTGATCGTCTGGACCGCGCCATTGACCGCAGAAGCGGCGCTCGCTTGTGTGACGGATCCGGCTGTTGCGGCGATCGCTGCCAACCCGCCAATGGCGAGGCCCGATCCGCGCAGAAACGCGCGGCGGTCTACGGATTTGTCGGCGATATCTGACAACATTCCGGCCCGTTGGGGGCGTCGTGCCATCCCGTTGGTTTTTTTCCGAAGCATAGTTCTCTCCCTAAAGGCGTGCATCCCCCGACCATGGCGTCAGGCGTCCGCAAAGTGTCCCACCGCTCTTGGGGGCGGCGGTTAAAAGTATCAGAAGCGTGTGCTTTCCAGATAGGCGCGGGTGTGTGCCGTGTCCTGCATGGTGTCGGATTGCAAATCCACAGGCTGGGCCTGCGCTGCTGTCCCGCTGGAGGCGACTGCAACAACGGCAGCCGGTGCTGCGGTGCCTGAAAGCTTCAGGAAATTGCGGCGGCTGGTGCCTTTTGTGTCCTGGGTCATGGGCTTGAACCCCTTTCCTTGGTTGCGCGGGCGAACCCGCTGGATGTGAGCAGGCTAGCCCGCTGTCATTCGAAATGCTTCGCGCTCGATGTCCATGAAAACGCCGCCAACGTCGGCAACGCCTGCATAGAAAACAGAGTTTTGCGCGCTTTTGAGGTCGGCATAGAAATGTCCGGCCCAAGGCGCAATATGCTTGTTGAAAAACACCCGCTGGGTGGCATCAGACGCGGGGGTGCCAAACCGGCCGACGATCATGCCGCCCATCATCTCCATCAGTGATGCGATGTTGTCTTCGGGCTCGAACACATTCTCGGCGCGGCTGATCCGTTGGGCCGACATGTCCGAGCGCAATGCCGCCAGCGGTTTTTCGTTCAGGAAACCCGTGAGGTAATAGCTTGCGTAAGGCAGAAGCTCACCGCGGCCCAGCCCGATGAACAGCGCGTTGAATTCGGTTTTGACCTTCTTGGGGTTCATCGCCTTGGCGACACGCGCCAGACCGTTGATCGCCTCGCCCAAAGGGCTGGTGTCGCCGGACAGGGCTGCCGTCTGGTCCAGCAGCATCTGATCTGCGGGCCGCGCAAGCATCACGCCGAGGTAGTTGTAAAGATCGGCCCGAAGCCGGTCTTCGGCGCTGATCTGGGGGGATTGGACAGTCGCATTCATATGCTTTGCTCCTCGAACCGGAACGTCATGCGGCGCGCTGTGACGGGGGTGTCGTCGGGGGCCGTCTCGACGAGAGCGATCATCGGCGTCTCGTCTTGTGGCTGCTCGATTTCGGGGGCGTCTTCAGGCTCGTTTTCACGCTCAATCTCGATCTCGTCTTCACCCTGCTCGGCGGTCAGGTCCAGCGCTTTCTTGGCCACGTCCTCGATGTGGCGGCGCAGCCCTTTGCCAACCTCGTAGCTGGTGGAGAAACTGGTCACGGCCGAGGCTTGGGTATAATCGTCGGCATAATCCACAAGGTCATCCAGACACGCCAGCACCGGGTTGGACACCCAAAGCTTGCGCAGCGCACGACGGCGCAGGTGTTCCGGAATGGCGCGGCCCATGAACGCGGTGAAATCGTCGCCGGCTTTCAGCGTGTCAGGATCCGGCAGATCAAATTCCGCCAGCAATTCTGCATCCGACTTCTCGGCGAGGATCGCCTGATCGTCTGCAGCGCACTGTTCTTCGGCAGCACGGCGCTCGCTTTCTTCTTCGGCCCGAACGGCCGCGCGGCGACGGTCCCAGAAAGAGGTATGACGCGTCATTCCACACCCTCCGTCCGGGAGTTGCGCGGCGCGCGGTACACATCTGTCGTCTGCACAATGCGCGCGTCGCCAATGCCGTCCTGCCGGGGCTCGCGGTATTTGTCGCGGCGGCGCTTCACAAAGGCTTCGTCTTCGTGATGTTCGTCCACATATGCGGTGATCCACGCGTGAACCTGCGGCGTCATCATCACCTTCTCGACGATGTCTTCGCCGTTGTCGCTGTAGTCCTGCGCCTCGTAGGGGGAGGCGGTGACCATCACCACTTCAAGCGGTTTCGCGGGGTTCGGTGTCTCGCGGCAGATGACATAGACGCAAGGCACATG
>JAGXHB010000093.1 GCA_024636425.1 Roseobacter sp. | reverse complement strand
TATCTTGCCGCGCCCGTGCCGCTTGTCTGAACGCGTCGTTTGTCGCAGGCAGGTGTTTGATCAGGCGGTCCACGTCTGAAAGTGTGCCGAGTGGGAAGGTGAGATTTGACATGGGTAAAAGCCTTGACCTTAAATAATCCGCAGGAGTTTCGTCTACGCGACTGCGTTGCTGTGACCTACCCCTTGAGGGTCAGGGGCAGACCACAACTGACCATCACAACAGTGTCGGCTATCGCCGCGATACGCTGGTTCATCACGCCGGATGCGTCACGGTAGCGCCGGCCCATTTCGGACATCGGCACGATGCCCCAGCCGACCTCGTTGGTGACAAGAACAACGGGCGACTGTTGTACCGCAAGGGTCTTCAGCACATCCTCAAGGGCTGCCTGCCACTCCGTCTCAGCGAGAAATATATTGGACAGCCACAAGGTCATGCAATCCACCAGCCGCGTGCCTTGCCCGTCAGTGCGGATCAGCGCACCGCGAAGATCATGCGGTTCTTCGACCGTCAGCCATCCCGTCCCCCGCTGCGCCTTGTGGGCGGAGATGCGCTCTGCCATTTCAGCGTCAAGGGCCTGACCGGTCGCGATATAGATTGCAGCACCATGCTGCGCCTGAACGATGGCTTCGGCATGACGGCTTTTGCCGGACTTCGCACCACCGGTGACAAGCGTGATCTTGGTCATTTCAAGTGATCCTCTGAAAAGCGCGGCGTCACGCTTTTGACATGGCTAGAATTCGACACCTGCCTGCGCGGCAATACCTTGCTTGCGAAACGGATGCTTGATCTCTTTCATCTCGGACACAAGGTCTGCGATGTCGATCAGACGGTCCGGCGCGTTTCGACCAGTGATGACGACATGGGTCATTTCCGGCTTTTCGTCGAGCAGAAAGTCGGCGATCTCCCCGGCGTCGAGATAATCATAGCGCAGCGCAATGTTCAGCTCGTCCAGCAGCACCATCCGGATTTCAGGGTTGCGGATCAATTCCTTGGCCTTCTCCCAGGCGCGCCGGGCTGCGGCGATGTCACGTTCACGATCCTGCGTGTCCCAGGTAAATCCCTCTCCCATGACATGCACCTGACAGATGTCGGCAAAACGCTCCTTGAGCAGATCCCGCTCGGCCGAGACCATCGACCCTTTGATGAACTGAACGACGGCGCAAGGAAAGCCGTGACCGATACAGCGCAGGATCATGCCAAAGCCAGAGCTGCTTTTGCCTTTGCCATTGCCGGTGTGGATAATGATCAGACCTTTGGTATTGGTCTTTTTGGCCATCATCTTTTTGCGGGCAGATTGCACTTTGGCCATGCGTTCGGCGTGTTTCTTGTTCTCCTCGGGGGTGTGGTCCGTCATTGGTTCTGCTCCTGCTGAACAAGGGTTGCGCGCGCTTGGGCGACTTCATTGACTGCACGCAAGGTGATCGGGGTGCCGCAGACCCAGTCGGATGAGCTGAAAATCAGCTTCTGATCCTCGGCATACTTCGTGATGGCGGGGTGGAACATGATGTCCTCTGATCGCGATCCGCCGGGGTAACGCGGTGTTGAAATCAGGATGTCGGGCTCTTCCAAGACCAATTGCTCCAAACTCAGCCGCCCGCCGCCGGACATTCCCAGTTCCTTGGTCAGGTTCCGAAACCCTGCGGTGGTGACGATGTCGCTGCCCAATGTGCCTTCGCCCAATGAATATCCGTTGGGGTAGTAGAACGCCGCTACCGGTGCGTCATCATCAAGAGGTTGGAACGCCGCAAGATCGCGCTCAACTTCGGATGCAATCCGCTCCGCACGGGCCTGCTGTTCGAGTACTTTACCCATGTCCCTGATCTGCGCCGGGATCTGGTCAAGGGATGTGGTGATCTCGAACTGTTCGATCCGCAGCCCCATGGCACGCAGCATTTCGAGCGTTGCCTTGTCGGAATAACGCCCGGCAAGAAGCAGATCGGGATCCGCGAGAAAGATCTCTTCGGCGCGGCCGGAATTGCGGGGATATGCCTTGGCCTGCTCTGCCAGCGAGGAGGACCGCGGGTCCGTCGCAAGCCGGCTAAGCGACAGGATCTGGTCCGGATCGGCCAGCAGCAGAAGCAACTGGTCCGTGCACAGGTTCATCGACACCACGCGCGGAAGTTCGGCTGCTGGGGCAGCATTTGGCCCCGACGCCAGCCATCCCGCGATGGCGGTCAGAAGGAAAGCGTCAGAAATCCGTCTGGATACCGACATGGAGCGTCCTTTCAGAGGTGTTACAGTCACGGAGCTCGTGTACATCCAACAGCTCGGTCAGAATAGCAATTTACCTGGGATGGAATGATCCGCCCGCAGATGGTGAACGACACCACTGCGGATAAATCCGCCGCCCAAACGCCCCTCGCGCCCGGACCGGGTGTTCACTCCTGGCAGGTCTCCTGACTTGCGGGTCGACGCTTGGCTGGCCTTCCCGCCGGATTGTCCGGCAGTGGCATATTCAGCTTCGCTCGCCGCTCACAGTTGCGGGGGCAGTCGTGGATTTCCTGTTTTCAGATCACCACGTTCCCTTTTAACCAGACACCCAAACGGTGGATGCCCAGACCAAAAGCATTTTCTAAAGATCACTGGCAAGCATTTGAGTCAATGGGGGGATTGCTCAAAACCTGCTCTAGACGGTCTTGAGTGCCGCTGTCAGCCGGGACCAATCCCGGGTGTTGCCGGGTAGTCCAAGGCGTATCCATTTGTCAGAATAGGGGAATATCCGGGTCCAGATATGGTGCGCAGCGAGCTTTTGTTGTGCTGAGGTTGCGTCGGGCGTCGTGTAGGTCCGGAAAAGCGACGTACCCCCCACAAGCTCCCAGCCCGCGTCCAGGGCAAGCCGGTCAAGATGCGCCGTTTCATCCTGCAACCGCGCCCGTGTCTGGTCCGCCCACAAGGTGTCGGCCAGCGCACGTTCCGCAATTTCGATAGCCATGCCGGAAACGGGCCAGGGACCGATCATATCGCGCAGGCGTGCGGCCATTCGGGGCGCTGCCAGAACGAACCCAAGGCGGACACCGGCAAGGCCGTAGAATTTTCCAAATGACCTTAGGACGATGATATTCTCGGGCAGGGGGGATCCGTCGGCAACCAACGACATCTCTGGCAAAGGGTCTGCAAAACTTTCGTCGACGACCAGCAGGCCGACCGTCTTTGCAAGCGCCCGCACCCTGTCCGGCGCATAGGAAGCGCCATCCGGATTGTTGGGGTTGACCACAACGGCAAGGGCGCTGCCCTCGAGCGCGCCAAGTGTTGCAACCGCTTGAACCGCCCAACCCGCAGCCCTCAGCGCGGCGGCATGTTCGTTATAGGTGGGTGTCAGCACGGCGGCGTTGCCTGTGGGTGCCAGCATCGGCACCAGTTGGATCGCGGCCTGCGCGCCTGCGACGGCAACAGTATCCACCGTCGTGCCATAGGCGTGCCCCGCCGTGCGTTCGAGAGCGTCCAGCCGATCGCGTTCAGGCAGCCGCGTCCATGCTTGCAGCGAAATATGCCCCACCGGATAGGGGTTGGCGTTGATCCCCGTAGACAGGTCGATCCAGTCTGCAGAATTTCCGCCAAACTTGGCCACTGCCTGCGCCAGATTACCACCATGATCGCGCATTTCAGATTCCTTGGATGAGCGCCAACAGGACCAGGATCAGAACCAGCAAGATCATGGCCCGGACGTACAAGGCAACCCCACGAGTCAAGGCGGAGGCATCCGCGTCCGCACCCGATCGGTTCAGCCAAGGTTCATCGGACAGTGTATCGCCGTAAATGCGCGGGCCCGAAAGGGCTACATCAAGTGCGCCCGCCATGGCCGCTTCTGGCCAACCTGCATTCGGGGACCGGTGATTGCGCGCATCGCGCAGCATGACCCTCAACGACCGCGCAGCGCTGCCCGATACGAGGGCGAACAGGACGCCAGTCAGCCGGGCAGGGATAAGGTTCGCGACATCATCCAGCCGTGCCGCGACCATGCCGAAATTTTCATACCGCGCTGACCGATGTCCAATCATTGAATCCATCGTATTGATCGCCTTGTAGCCGACCAACCCCGGCAGGCCGAAGACCAAGCCCCAGAACACCGGGGCCACGATACCGTCTGATGTATTCTCGGCGAGGCTCTCTAGCGCTGCACGTGCGATGCCAGCATCATCAAGAGTGTCGGGGTTGCGCCCAATGATCATGGAAACGGCCTGTCGGGCACCGCTGGTATCGCCACGTTGCAACGGCTTCGCGACTCGAACCACATGGTCAAACATCGACTTTGCCGCGAGGAAAGGCCAAGCGAGAATGCCGCCGATCAATACGCCTGCCCATCCCGCCGGCAACATCGCAGTGATGATGATGGAGAGCAGGACCGCGCCCGACAAGATGATGATAACGGTGACTGCACCCAGCATGTTCAGCACTAGGGCAGGGCGGTCGGGCCTGTTCAGCGATGCCTCGAGCAGGCGAATGGCGTGGCCAAGCCATGTGACGGGGTGACCGATGGCGCGGAACAGGCCGGATGGCCACGCCACCAGTGCTTCGATCAGAAAACCCAAAAGAAGTGCGCAAGCGAAGGTCAAGATGTCGATCCTGTGGCAAAACGGAATGCTCCGGCGATTCCTGCGCGGGCCAGCAGGTCTTCCGCCTCTGGCGGTACGGTTCCGGGGGTAAAGACAAAGGCCCGCGCCGATCCTGTGTGCGCGCGTGCATATCCCAATGCGCCAAGGCGCTGTACGATCGCCGAAGAGGGATCCTCTGACGGGCCACGCAGGAGGGTCGTGCGGCGCGCAGCTTCGGTTGCAAGGGATGCGACGTATTCGAGGTCTGCTTGATCTGTGGCATACTGCCAGGCGGGCAACAGATCGGAAATGTCAGGGAAATTACTGTCGCGGGCATCGGTCAGTATCGGCTGACCGAAATAGCCCCCCACAATTTCACATGCGGGTGGGGCCTTGTATCGGGCAAGAACCTCCGCTTCTCGCGAGGACCACAGCACCCGGTCCGGTTCCGGCAGCATCAGGGGATCCGTGGCATTTTCGATGCCAAGACATGCGGCTGGCAAAAGATCTTCGTCAATGCCGGCCGCGCGCGCCAATGCGAGCAACGCAGCGGTAGAAGAACCCGCGCCTGCACCTGCGGGCACGTTGGACCATAGGACGAACCGGCCATTTTCAGGTTTGCCGGTGCTGCGCAGCAGTCGTTTCAACCGGGCTTGCGTGACAGCTTCAGGGCCTGAGATATGCAGCGTCAAATCTTCTTGTGGCGTCATTTTCGCCCGTGCATAAAGCAGAGTGCACGGTAGCGTGACCAGAACAACCGGGCCCTCCGGCCCCAGACGGCCCTGCATCCATTCACCCAGATGACCAGAAACCCGCGTGCCAAACCCGTTTGATTGGAGTGTGCCGCGGTCTGACTGCATGTGATCGCTTACCTCAGAATGTGCAGGGAAGACCCGCGTTATTGATCAAAGGATTGGAAACGGCAACAGGCAAGAGATTACATTCCGGACCGGCGTCAAGATAGCCGCCGCACGACAACGCGCCCGGTACGGGGAACTTCGATCTTGAAATGGTCCGCCTGCACCACGTCCAGGACGCGCGACGGGCGAAAGCAGACCCAATTCTCGTGGCCGGGATGGCGGACGCTTTCATATCTGATGCCCACGCGGGTAGCTTCGTCACGTACGCGCTGGCCAAAGGCTTGAGGGGCGGGATAGGTTGTGTCGTCGGTATCGTGAAATTCGGGATGCACGCCGAAGATGTCGACATAGGCACCTGACAAGCGCGCTTTGTATTGACGGTAGTTTTCGGATTTCTGGGTCAGGGCGCTGAGCATGATTTCCTTGCGCAGCCCGTTGGCCACTTCCAGAAGGGCGGTGTTCAGATCCGTCGAGGCGTACCAAGCCCCTAGAACTGCGTCCGAAAACCGCAATCCGGCGGGCGAGCCGTGCAGAAACGCGGCCATGACGACGCTGGCATTCGGGCGACCGTAGACCCATTCGGTACGAGGCAAACGCGCGACCCGCGGGCTGACAAGGCGGTCGTTTGTCCAGCCTTCCAGCGCCATGACGGCATCCAGATCGTGGGGGGTGGTGACCGCGTCAAAGGCGGGGACCGGTGGAAAACGCGAAGGGATCAGCCGGGTTGTGCCTGCAGGCGGGTGCGCGACATCGTAATCGGTAATTTTCATGCAAAGACAAGATCATCAGCGGTGACAGGTTCGAAGCCACCCTCTGGCGCGCCGAAGCCCATCGCACCCCCGCGCCACGCATCAAGGTAGCGACGGACAGACATCAGACCGTCATGCCCCCCCTCCACCATAAAGGCCATGGGCGACGCCCCCGCGAAAAGCGTGCCGTGGTGGGCACCTTTCAGCCAGACCAGCGCCTGCGCTTCGTCCTCGAACAGGATCGCCAGCGCCTTGTAAATTCCTAGGATTGCCGAAATGCGCAGGAGCGTATCCAGGGGTAGCGTCAGGACATGCTGCTCTCGCGCTTTTTTCATCCACTGGTGATACGTTGACCGGCCCGGATCGCCAAGAACCGCGATCCGCTCCGCCTCTGTCAGGTCGAAGCGGTCTGCGATCTGGCGGAAAGTCCGCAGACCGGGGCCACTTGTGCGCGCGCGCTCTTTTCGGGTGATGCTGTGAAACTGCATGTCTCCCGCAGATGCCGCGCTGTCTGGAAAATCCGCAATCCGCATTTGAAACCTCTATTGTCTATAACAAGACATAATGTCCAGATGTGGACAAGTCAAGATAGGCCTGTCAGAACTGGAATAAATCCGCTGCGGTTTTTTCTGATATAGCGATTTCTTCATAGAGCCTTGTGGAAAAGCCGAAGACGCGTCACGATTTGCCGGACAACACCATCTTAGGGGAGGATATAAGATGAACTTCATAGTGAAAACGGCGGTGGCGGCATTTGCCCTGACAACACTCGCCGCTGCGCCGGCGTCGGCGGAAACGCGTATCACCTATAAGTCTGCGAAAACCGGTTCGTCCTATTACCAGATGGGCGTTGAACTGGCCGAAGCGATGAAGACGGGCACTCAAGGCGAGATGACCGTCACAATCGAAGAAAGCCAGGGATCGGTACAGAACGTGATGGAGGCCAAGGCCCGTGGCGCAGACTATGTCTTTACCACACCGCCCGCATTGGTCGGCCTCGCACAGCAAGGCAAAGCGATGTTTGAGGGCAAGGGAGATCCGGCCTTTGACGAGATCCGCGCCTTGTTTCCGATTCCGTCCCTGACCATGCATTTCGTGATGTCTGCTGACAGTGGTGTGACAGATCTGATGGGTATGGAGGGCAAGACGATCCTGCTGGGCAAAGGATCATTCGGGGCCACTGAAGGTGAAAAATACCTCGAACTGTTCGGCCTTGCCGACACGGTCAATGTTGCGGACGCTGAGCTTTCGAATGCGGTGGCCGCGCTGAAGAACGGTCAGATCGACGGGTTTGTGACCGCTGGTTCATGGCCCGCGCCCAATGTGATCGAAGCGGCAGCGTCCACGCCCGTGACAATCCTGTCGCTCAGCGATGATCAGATTGCGCAGACCAAGCGCACCATGCTGACAATTCCCGCCGGCACCTATACCGGCCAGGATGCCGACATCACGACCACATCGCTGCCGGTTGTGGCCTACACCACCACCGCCATGGAGGATGAGACGGCGTATCAACTGACCAAGACCTTCTGGGAAAGCAAAGCCAGGCTGAGCGATACATCACCTTGGTGGAAGGGCGTTGACGAGGCTTTGCTCGCCACGATCGACGGTCAGATCCACCCCGGAGCCGTCCGCTATTACACCGAAGCCGGCATTGACCTGACGGATGCGCAGAAATAACAGTTTCACCGGCTTGGCAGACCGGCATCATGTGTCCGGCCTGTGTCCTCTCTGAAAAAAAGACCTTCTCTATGAACCCAGTCTTCAACAGCCGCGTCGCAGCGGCTTTCTGGCTGCTGCTGGCCGCTTGTCTGGTGGGATATCACCTTGCGCTTGTCTTCTCGGGGCTGGTGCCAAATCTCGTCAGTCGCCCGTTGCATATGGCATTTATCCTGCCTTTCGTACTGGTGTTGGGGGCGACCACACGTGCGGGTCTGGTCAGCGGGACCATTTTGGCTGTGCTGGGTATCGGTGCGGCACTTTGGGTTGCGTTGAATAACGACATGCTGGGCGATCAATACGGGTTTCTGGAGGGGAATTTCCAGCGGGCCATCGCGATCACCTTGCTGGTCGTGACACTTGAAACGGCACGTCGTGCGATCGGCTGGCCGTTGCCGCTGGTTGCGGGTGCGGCGCTGCTTTACGGCCTTTATGGTCAGTATATTCCGGGACAGTTCGGCCATTCCGGCACGCCGCTCAACAGTTTTCTGGGCACGCTGACCATTGCCGAAGGGGGCATCTGGGGGTCGCTGACCGGGGTTTCCGTCGG
>JAGXHB010000092.1 GCA_024636425.1 Roseobacter sp. | reverse complement strand
GATCAGGCCCGCGGCATGGGCGGCGGCGCTGACAAACATGCCGGCAAGCAAACTTGCCGCAGGTAAACCGGCCCGCGCACCGGCCAGCCCCAACACCAGTGCGAGCCCCAGAAGCCCCGCCAACGGCAGAATATCCATCGATGCAGGCCCCGTCGGGGTCGCACCTGCTGAAGCGTCAAACGCCACGGCCAGCGGTGGCACCAGTATCACCAACGCCAACAGCCGCATCAGTTGCAAAAACATCACCGCCGTCGCATCACCTGTGCCTTGGGCGGCGATGGCCACGGCGTTGGTCATCGTCCCGGGAGAGCTGGCAAGCGTGGCGGTTTGCTTGTCCAGCCCGAAGACACGGGTCAGGATCAGCCGCCCCGACAGGATCGTGGCCACCAGCGACGCGACCAGAATGGCAAGGCTGACACCCCAAGTGCCGATCTGGCTGAAAATCCGCTCGTCCACGCCAGACCCCAGCGACACGCCTATGATGGCAAAAGCAAGATCGCGCATCATGTTTGGCAAACCGACCTTGAGACCCAGTCCCGCCGCAGCCGCCACGCCAAGCGTGCCGCCGATCAACGCGCCCGCCGGAAGGCCTGCAAGGGCGGCCAAAGCCGCCCCTGCGCTTCCTGCACCCAAGGTAATAAGGATGGGAGGTGCTCCCCGTGTCATGGGCTTAGACCTTTTCGTGTGTCGCATCGCCTTCCATCTTGCGGGCACGCATACCAAGCCAGATCGGTGCGATAACAACCGCAAGCGCCAGCACGTAAAGGACGATGCTCTTGTAATCCATCCAAAGGATTGACCAGTCTCCGCCTGAAATCGACAGCGCGCGGCGCAGGTTGTTTTCAAACAGACTGCCCAGCACAAAGCCGAGAATGATCGGTGCCAGCGAGAAGTCGAGCTTGCGCAGGAACCATCCGAAAACACCAAGCAGAGTGATCAACAGCAGGTCGAAGGGGTTGCCGACAATCGTGTAGATCCCGATGAACGCCAAGATCGCGATCAGGGGCGTCAGATAGTGCTGCGGGATCGTCAGCATCCGGGCAAACAGCCCCACCAGCGGCAGGTTGATGACCAGAAGAGCCACATTGCCGATGTACATGGATGCGATCAGGCCCCACGCCACGTCAGGACGCTGCGCGAACATCATCGGGCCGGGCTGGATGTTGAACATCAAAAGCGCCCCGAGCAGGATCGCGGTCGTGCCGGAGCCGGGGATGCCCAGCGTCAGCATCGGCACCATGGCTCCGCCCGCCGCGGCGTTGTTCGCGGCTTCAGGCGCGGCAAGCCCGCGAATGTCACCCGTGCCAAAGGTCTTGTCCTTGTCCGCAATCCGCTTCTCCGTGCCATATGCCACCGCCGAGGCGACGGAGGCACCGGTGCCCGGCAGGATACCGATGAAGAACCCGATGATCGACGACCGGATGATCGTCCATTTGCAGACCACAAGATCCGCCCATTTGACAAAGCTCTTGTCTACGGGCAGCGCCTTCAACTTTCCGGAGACCTGATGCTCCACCAGCGTCAGCAGTTCCGCCATTCCGAACAGACCGACGACCACGATCAGAAAGTCGATACCCGCCAGAATATCGGGAATACCGAAGGTAAAACGGGGGATACCTGTGTTGGCGTCGATCCCGATGGTGGCCAGCATCAGCCCGATGGTCGCGCCCAGCAGGGTCTTGACCGTGCTTTTGCCCACCAATGATGCCAGCGAAGCAAAGGCAAAGACCATGAGAGCGACGTAATTGGCGGGCGAAAACGTCACCGCAAAGGCCGCGATCACGGGCGCGAACAGCGACATCAGGATCACGGCAAAGGTGCCGCCGACAAAGGATGCGACCGCCGACAGCGACAGTGCGCGCCCCGCATTGCCGGACCGCGCCAGCGGATTGCCGTCTAGCGTGGTCATGACAGCACTTGCATCACCGGGGACGTTCAGCAGAATTGACGAAATGCGCCCGCCATATTCAGCGCCGTAGTAAATACCCGCCAGCAGGATCAGGGCGGATTCAGGACCGAAGCCCAGCCCATAGGCAATCGGCAGCAGGATCGCGACACCGTTGATCGGGCCAAGGCCCGGCAGCGCACCGATCAGCGTGCCGGCAAAGCAGCCCGCCAGAACAAGGAACAGGTTGAACGGATCAAGGGCGACGGCAAAGCCCGTCGCAAGGCCGGAGAATACGGCTTCCATCATGAAGCTCCTTCTTGAACAGACGGTTCCAACAGCATCTCGATCAGTTCGCCGTCTGGCAGGTTGAGATCAAGCAGGCTGACACACAAAAGATACCCCGCCACCCCGGCAGTCGCGCCAAAGACCAAAGACCGGACCAGCCCCGCCCCCAGCATCGCGCAAAGCGACGTGCCGAACAGGATCGTGGACAGGATGAAGCCCAGTGGCTCGTAAAGCTCGGCGTAGGCGGCCAGCATGATGACCGTGGCAGCAAGGCGAAACCACGCTTTGCGCGTCATATCCATTTTGGTCGCGTCGGGTTTCCACAAGATCACCAGCAGGCAGGCAATCGCGACAATGGAGAGGATCTGCGGCCAGCTTTCGGGGCCAAGCGGATCATATTGGAAAGGTGCGCTGATGGCTGTGAAGGCGATGACTGCATAGGCCAGCGTCACAATCAGCAGTACACCGGCAAAAATGCGGTCGACCATGGGGGTCTCCTCAAAATCTGGGGGTGTGAAAGGCGACGGGCCCGCATCCGGCAGCCGGACGCGGGCTATGTAGGTCGGATGATCAGTTGATCAGGCCGGCCTCTTTCGCGATTGCGCGCAGGTTTGCAACTTGCTCTTCGATCGAGGCTTCCAGCGCGTCGCCCGCAAGGTTCAAAGGCAGCAGGCCGCGCTCTTTCTGGATGGCTGCGAATTCTTCGGTCTCATAAGCCGCGTTGAAAGCATCGACCCATTTCTGATAGTCGGCGTCCGAGACTTCGCCGCCCATGTAGAAGCCGCGCAGGATCGTCCACTCCACATCGAAACCCTGCTCCATCGCCGTCGGGATCTCGGCGAATGGCGCATCCAGACGCTCTGGCGACATCACGGCAAGGATGCGCATCTGACCGGCATCAATATGCGGGACCATTTCGCCGACATCGCCGGTATAGACCTCGATCGAACCGCCCAGAAGGGCCGCAATCGCATCGCCACCGCCGTCAAAAGCAACATAGCGCATGTCCATGGGGGTCGCGCCCGCTTCGCGCAGCAGCAGCGCGCCTTTCATCCAGTCCTGCGATCCGACAGACCCGCCTGCCCCCACAACGACCGACGCAGGGTCGGCGGAAAAGTCTGCCATGAGCTGCGACAGATCCGTGTATTCGCTGTCAGCGCGCACCACGACGGCCCCGAAGTCAGCGCCCGCCGTGCCAACCCAACGCACGTCGTTCTCAGTAAAGGCACCGTATTTGCCGGTCAGGATGTTCAGCAGCGATCCGGTCGAGAAGGCAACAACGGCAGACCCGTCATCCGTGCGTGTGCTGTTGAAAAGGTTGTAGGCCACGGCACCGATACCACCGGGCATGAACGTCACCTGGATCGGCGCGTCGACATGCGGATCGAGGCCCGATTGGATGACGCGGCAGGTCAAATCAAAACCGCCGCCGGGGTTGGCGGGCGCGATACACTCCGGACGATCAATCTGGCTTTGGGCAAAGGCGGGGACTGCAAGACCTGCGGCGACGACAAGCGCCGCGCTGAAGCGTGTGAAAAACATGTGGTTTCCTCCCTGGAAATACTTTTGCCGGGAATTCCCGGTCGCCTTCTGCATAGCGGCCCATGCTGTGCCGATCCTGACGCGAAACTGACAGGACACTGACCTGCGGCCCGGACAACATTCTAGTTCTATGCGGTGCGATCCGGGCCTGCTATCCAGAGGACATGCGTATTCTGTTGGTCGAAGATAATGACGAATTGGCCGAAACGATCGTCGATCGTCTTCGGGCCGAGGGTCATTCCGTCGACCGTGAGGCCGATGGCAACGAAGCAAACGACCTTCTGCGGCACATCAAGTTCGACATCGTGCTTTTGGACATCAACCTGCCCGGTCGCAGCGGCTACGAGGTGTTGCGGTCCTTGCGGGCGCGCACCGACGAAACCCCGGTCATCATTCTGACAGCCCGCAGCCAGATCGACGATCGGGTGATCGGCCTGGACGCGGGGGCCGATGACTACATGGTCAAGCCGGTGGATTTTCGGGAATTGCTGGCGCGCTGCCGCGTTCTTGCCCGGCGCCGTGCAGGACGCGCGAGCAATCTTTTCACAGTGGGGCCACTGACCTTTGACCGGGGCGCGAAACAGGCGCAGATCGGCGGCATTGACGTGCAGATGCGCGCCCGCGAGATCCAGTTGCTGGAAATCATGATCGACAATCTTGGCCGGATGCTGAGCAAGGAAGAAGTGGCGGACAAGCTTTATACTTTCGAGGAAACACCCAGCCTGAACGCCGTCGAACAGCTTGTCACGCGCCTGCGCAAGAAACTGGACGGCACGCCACTGGTGATCAAGACCGCAAGGGGGCTTGGCTACATGGCCTATGTCGCGGATGATGACTGAACTTCGCGGCCATTCATTGCAACGGCGGCTGTTGGTCAGCATGGCGGCGGGGTTTGCCATTCTGCTTGTGCTGATCTCGGTTTTGCTGTGGACCTACGCGCGCACCGCCGCCAACCGCACCCATGACCTGCTGCTGGCGGGTGCCGCACTTTCCATTCTCGAGCGGACCTCGCTGGGGTTGGAGGGCGCGACGGTGGACTTGCCCAACTCGGCGCTGGAAATCCTGTCGCTGAACCCTGTGGACCGCATCCGGTACCGCGTGTTCGTGCCCGGCAAGGCAGAAATCACCGGCACCCAAGATTTGCCCCTGCCTGCGGGTATGGACCTGTCAGCGGACCCGGTTTTTTATGACGCGGCCTATCATGATGCGGATTACCGGTTCGTCGTGCAGGGCCGGCGGCTGAATGCGTCCTCGGGCAGTGGCTGGGTGGCGGTTCAGGTCGGCCAGACGGTGGAATTGCGCGCCTCGCAGCAATGGTCTTTCTTTATCAGCGGGTTGGCGGGGCTTGCCGTGATCTCTCTGATCGGGCTGGGATTTGTCTGGGTCGCCATCCGCTCGTCGCTGGCCCCCTTGCGCCAGATTGCATCAGACCTGCGCCTGCGCGCGCCCAGCGATCTTTCCCTCGTGCATGGTGCCCCCCCGCGAGAGATCCGCGGGTTGTTTGACGCAATCAACGGTTTTATCACGCGGCTGGGTCAGACCCGAACACTAACGGAGACGTTCATCGCCGACGTCGCCCACCAGACCCGAACGTCCTTGTCCGCGCTACAGGGGCATCTGTCGCTTGCCGCCGGCAGCGATGATATCGACCGGATGCGCACACGCGTCGCCAAGGCCGAGCGGCAGGCGGACCGGACCGTGCGGCTGACAAACCAGCTTCTGGCGAATGCGATGGTCATCCACAGGTCGGATGATGCCAGCCTCCATCCTGTCGCCCTGCTTCCTTTGGTCCGCGATATGCTTGCCGAAAGCATGCGGGACAGCCGGATGCGCCACATCGCGGTATCGTTCGAGGATGAGGGGATCACCGCGGGGCGCGATGTCGTGGCAGGGGACGAACTGTCGATCCGCGAAGCCCTGCGCAATCTTATCGAGAACGCCATTCGCCACGGCAGCTCAGACAACGCCATCACCATCACACTTGCCGAACAGGACGACAGGATAAAGCTGAGCGTAGAGGACGCGGGGCCCGGGATCGCCGACGCGGATCTGGCGCGTGCAACCAAACGCTTTACCTCGCTTTCGGATCAGACCAAGGGGTCGGGTCTGGGTCTCTCCATCGTCAAGGCCGTGGCAGAAGGACACCGCGCCGACTTGCAGCTTGGGCGGTCATCGCTGGGCGGGCTGCGTGTGATGATGGTCTTTCGGCGGCTGGCGACTGTCCTGACACTCTGGGCAGCGCTAGGCATCACGGGGACGGGCCTGCGCGCACAAACGCTAGTCATCCACAGCGCGACCGACACACCGGCCGTGCAACCCCTGCTGGACGCGTTTTCAAGCGCCACACCGGGGGTAACCATCGACTACGTCGAATACCAGACCCTCGATCTTTACGAGACGATGCGCAGCAGGGATGTCGCGGACATGCCCGATGTCGTCATATCATCCTCCATGGATTTGCAGGTCGATCTTGTCAATCGCGGGCTGGCCCAGCGGATCTATGTGCCGCCTGCCATCACCCCGCCCGATTGGGCCGTCTGGCGGTCCGAGCTTTTCGGCTTTACCTTCGAGCCCGCCGCGATGGTCTATGACAAACGGGCGATCGCGCCCGACGATCTGCCTGCCAACCACCGCGATCTTGCCATCTATGTGCGCGAAAACGAAACCAGCCTGCGCGGACGCATCGGAAGCTATGATCTGCGTGCCTCCGGCGTGGGCTATCTCTATGCGGCACAAGACAGCGTTCAGGGCCCTCAGGCACAGCGGATGATCGAGGTTCTGGGGCGCGCAGGCCTCAGTACATTCTGTTGCACCACCGAAATGGTCGAAGCCACAGCACGCGGAGAATTGGCCTTCGCCCTCAACACGATCGGATCTTATGCCAGTCTCTCCGTCGAAAACGTGCCCCATCTTGGGCTGCATTTCTTTGATGACTATAATCTGGTGATGACACGTACGGCGTTCGTGCCCAAAGGGGCGAAGAACGCCGAACTGGGCGAAAGATTCATCAACTTCATCCTGTCAGACGAAGGCCAGCGGACCATTGCAACCCAAACCCCGCTTATTCCGGTCCGGCCAGACGGGACCATCCGCTCAACCATTGACAGGTTGATCCATGAAAAGCGCGGGACATTCCTGCCGATCCGGCTGACACCCGCGCTGCTGACCTATCTGGATGCCCTCAAGAAGAAGGATTTCCTGTCGGCATGGGATATTTCGATCATGGCACTGCCGTAGTCGCCGCCCTGCCCTGTTGCGCCGCTATGCGTGATCGGCGTGGTATTTCTCGATCACCGCAACCTCGTCACGCGACCCGAGGATGACGGGGACGCGCTGGTGCGGAGCCTGCGGGGTCACATCCTGAATGTCACCAAGGCCGGTGGACGCGGCACCGCCCGCGCTTTCGATCAGCATCGCCATCGGGTTCGCCTCGTACATCAGACGCAGCTTGCCGCCCGCTTTTTCGTTGTTGCTGTCCGCCGGATACAGGAACACACCGCCCCGCGTCAGGATGCGGTGGACATCCGCCACCATCGACGCGGTCCAGCGCATGTTGAAGGACCGGCCCCGCGGACCGTCCTTGCCCGCCACGCAATCGGCAATATAGCGGGCGACCGGCGCATGCCAATGGCGCGCGCGCGAGGTGTTGATCGCATATTCCGACGTCTCGGGCGGCACGGTCATCGCGGGGTGGGTCAGGCGGAATTCGCCTGTCACCGGATCGGCGGTGAAGCCTGCCACCTCGTCCCCCTTGGTCAGGACCAGCATGGTCGAGGGACCATAGATCGCATAGCCGGCACAGATCTGGTTGCGGCCCTTGTGCAGCACGTTGTCGTCACCATCGGCCCTGACCTGCATCACCGCAAAGATCGACCCGACAGACAGGTTCACATCAAGGTTCGACGATCCGTCCAGCGGATCGAAATACAGCAGGAAGTCATCCGCTTCCGGCTCTTTCAGCCAGGTCACATCCTCCACCTCTTCGGACACCAGCGCGGCGAGGCGCGGGCTGTTGGCGCAGGTTGCCTCGAACACATCGTTGGCCATGATATCGAGCGTCTTCTGCGTCTCGCCCTGCACATTGATCTCGTCAGCCGAGCCAAGATTGCCGTCGAAGGCACCGCTGCGCACAAGGCTTGCGATGGACCGCGCGGCGCTCGCGATGTCTTCGATGAGAAACACCAGATCGGGGTCAAAAGCGTGCTGGGTCAAATACTGGCGAAGCGTCAGAGCGGTCATGATGTCGTCCTCAGAATGTGGTTGTCGCCTGCACGGCTTTCTTCCAGCGCGCATATTTGGCGGCGCGCCGGTCGGCGTCCATGGTCGGCGTGAAACGGGTTTCCTGCGTCCAGGTTTTGGCAAATGTCTCGCGGTCAGGGTAAACGCCCGCGTGCATACCGGCAAGCCATGCGACGCCGAGCGCTGTCGTCTCGCGGATGGTGGGGCGGTCGACGGGGGCGTTGATGATGTCGGACAGGAATTGCATGGTCCAGTCGCTGGCCACCATGCCGCCATCGACCCGCAAAATCGGCTGCACTTCGTCGCTTTGCCAGTCGGCCGCCATCGCTTCGATCAGGTCACGGGTCTGGTAGCCGACGCTTTCAAGTGCCGCACGCGCCATCTCGGCAGGCCCGGTGTTGCGGGTCAGGCCGAACACGGCCCCCCGACAGTCGGGGTTCCAGTAGGGCGCGCCCAGCCCGACAAAGGCAGGCACCATGACGATGTCCTGATGCGGATCGGCAGCTTCGGCAAGCGCCTGCGTATCGGCAGATGCAGTGATCATCTGCAACCCGTCGCGCAACCACTGCACCACGGCCCCGGCCACAAAAATCGACCCTTCAAGCGCATAGGTCGGCTTGCCATCAAGCTGATAGGCGATGGTGGTCAGCAGCCGGTTGGTCGAGCGTACCGGCGTATCGCCCGTGTTCAGCAGGGCAAAGCAGCCGGTCCCGTAGGTTGATTTCACCATACCCGGCTTGAAACACGCCTGCCCGACCGTTGCGGCCTGCTGGTCGCCCGCCACACCACAGATCGGGATCACAGCGCCCAGCACTTCAGGGTCTGTCGTGCCGAAATCAGCGGCGCAGTCGTGGACCTGCGGCAGCATGTTTATCGGCACGTCCAACAGGTCACAGATCGACCTGCTCCACCTGCCTTTGCGGATATCGTACAGCATGGTCCGTGCGGCGTTTGTTGCATCTGTCACATGGACCGCGCCGCCTGTCAGTTTCCAGATCAGATAGCTGTCGACCGTACCGGCCAGCAAATCACCCCGTGCGGCGCGGTCCCGCGCACCGTGAACATGGTCAAGGATCCACGCGAGCTTGGTCGCGGAAAAATACGGGTCAAGCAGCAAGCCTGTCCTTTCGGTGATCATCTCCTCGTGGCCCGCATCGCGCAAGGTCCGGCAGCGTTCTGCCGTGCGGCGGTCCTGCCATACGATCGCATTGTGGATCGGCGCGCCGGTCTCTGTGTCCCAGACCACAACGGTTTCGCGCTGGTTGGTGATGCCGATGGCCGCAATATCCTTGGCGGCGATCCCTGCGCTCTGGATGGCGCTGCGGCAGGTGCCAAGTGTCGTGCGCCACAAATCCTCCGGGTCATGTTCGACCCAACCCGAGTTGGGGAAGTGCTGTGGGAACTCCTCCTGACCACTGGCAACCGGTTTCATCGCGCTGTCGTAGAGGATCGCGCGGGTCGATGTCGTGCCCTGATCAATGGCAAGGATATAGGTCATCTGTCTCCCCCTCCCCGAGGATCATGGCGGCTGGTCAAGTTCGTGATATCAAAGGATCATGCCCTGAACCAGATGCCTCCTTTGTTACTGCGGCACCTGCATCCAGGCATCCAGGGCTTCGATCTGGTCAGGCGTCATGCGAAGCCCCAGCTTTGACCTGCGCCAGACCACATCGTCGGCACGGCGGGCGAATTCATGCGTCATCAGCCAGACGACTTCGCGTTCTGTCAGTGTCGCGCCAAAGTCGCGCCCCAGATCGGCAGAGGTCGTGGCATCCCCCAGCATGTCGAACGCTTCGCTCCCGTAGGCCTTGACCAGCCGGTCGGACCAGCGCGCATCCACGAAGGGATAGCGTCGCGTCATCTCGAGCTTGAGATCCGCAGCTCCGTCCACCGGAAAATCGCCCCCCGCCAGCGGGACGCCTGCTGTCCAGGGGCCGGGTGTCTGCGGGAACACCTCGCTGATATGATCAAGCGCTTTTTCGGCAAGCCTGCGATAGGTCGTGATCTTGCCGCCGAACACATTCAGCAGCGGTGCCCCGGTGGAGCGGTCCAGCGTCAGCACATATTCCCGCGTCGCCGCCGTGGCCGAACTTGCCCCGTCATCATAAAGCGGACGCACCCCCGAATAGGTCCAGACGATGTCTGAATCGGTGACAGGCGTCTTGAGGTAACTCGACGCAAAGCGGATCAGATAGGCGCGTTCTTCGGGGCTACATTCCGGCTTCTGGCCCAGATCAGCATGTTCCGCGTCGGTCGTGCCGATCAGGGTATAATCGGTCTCATAGGGAATCATGAAAATGATCCGCCCGTCTTCGCCCTGAAAGAAATAGCATTTGTCGTGGTCATATAGCTTGCGGGTCACAACATGACTGCCGCGCACCAGACGCACGCCTTCGGTCGCGTTGACCCGCACGGTCTTGCGCAACACGTCTTCGACCCACGGGCCGCCAGCGTTCACCAGCATCCGCGCCCGCACCACGCGCTGCGGGCCGTCCTGCGGCTCCAGCGTCACATGCCAGACGCCGTCGATATGGTCTGCGGCAACGACCTTGGTGCGGGTGCTGATCGTGGCCCCCCTGTCAGCCGCATCGCGCGCGTTCAGCGCCACCAGACGGCTGTCTTCGATCCAGCAATCGGAATATTCGAACGCATGTTTGAACCGGTCTTGCAGCGGCGCGCCCTCGGCGGTGCCCGCGAGCTTCAGCGACGTGGTCCCCTTGAGGATCTTTCGACCGCCCAAATTGTCATACATGAAAAGCCCCAGCCGGATCAGCCACGCAGGTCTGCGCCCTTTCATCCACGGCATCGTCAGGCCCAGCAATTTTGAAGTCGGCGTGTCGCCTTCAAACCGCATGTCGGACGCATAAGGCAGCACAAAGCGCATCGGCCACGCGATATGCGGCATTGCGCGCAGCAGGGTTTCACGTTCGATCAACGCCTCGCGGACCAGCCGGAGCTCCCAGTATTCCAGATACCGCAGCCCGCCATGAAAAAGCTTGGTCGATGCCGAGGAGGTGGCAGAGGCCAGATCGTGCATCTCGGCCAGCTCGACGCTGAAACCGCGGCCCGCTGCATCGCGCGCGATACCGCAGCCGTTGATGCCGCCCCCGATGATGAACAGATCAAGGATATCGTCGTCAGTGGCGGTCATGATGCTTCCTGCGAGGGGTCTGGCGTTGTGGCGATCCTATCAGGCTCGGTTCTGCTGCGCCACGGCCCGACGCGAGGTTTTGCGTGTGACGTAAAGACGGTTCAGGAATGCCAGCACAAAGACCGCTGTCAGGATCAGCACGATGGTCGGTGCCGGTGCGCTGTCGAGGAAAAAGCTCAGATACACGCCCGCGAGCATCGACAGGGTGCAAACCACGACCGACACGATCAGCATGGGGCCGAAGCTGCGCACCAGCAAGAACGCAATCGCCCCCGGCGTGACCAGCAGCGCCACCGCGAGGATCAGCCCTGTGGCCGTCAACGTGGCCACGATGGTCAGCGACAGCACGGCCAGCAAACCGTAATGCAGCAGCCCCGTGCGCAGCCCGCTGGCCTGTGCCTGTGCGGGGTCGAATGCGTGCAGCAGCAAGTCCTTCCATTTGAGGATCAGAAACCCCGTCACCCCCAGCGAGATCAGGCCCGCCGTCCACAGATCCTGCGGCCCGACGCCCAGCATGTTGCCGAAAAGGACGTGATCGATATGCTGTCCGGTGCTGATCGAGGTGTACATGATGATCCCGATCCCGAACATGCCCGAGAACACGACCCCCATCACTGTGTCCTGCTTGATCCGGCTGTTATAGCTCAGATAGCCCGTCAGCAGCGCGCAGGACATGCCCGCGGCAAAAGCCCCCACGATCAGCGGCAAGCCGGTGATCCATGCCAGCACGACACCGGGCAGCACCGCGTGGCTCACGGCATCCCCCATCAGCGCCCAGCCTTTCAGCACCAGAAAGCACGAGAGCAACGCGGTCGGCGGTGCGACCAGCAGCACGATCCAGAAGGCGTTCTGCATGAAGGGGAACTGGAACGGGAACAGCAGCGTGTCTATCATGGGGCAACACCGCTGCGCAGATCGCTGAGGGCCTTGGCAGCCTTGCGCCGCGCTGCAAGAACGCCGTGCTTGGGGGCAAAGACAAAGGCCAGCATGAAGATCGCCGTTTGCAAGGTTACAATCACGCCGCCTGTTGCCCCGTCGAGAAAATAGCTGGCGTAGGCCCCCAGAAAACCTGTCACCGTCCCGATCAGCACCGACACCATGATCAGTCGCGGAAACCGGTCGCAGAGCAGATAGGCAGTGGCGCCCGGCGTGACGACCATCGCGATCACCAGAAACGCGCCCACGGTCATCATCGCCGCGACAACGGCAGCCGACAGCAGCATGAAAAAGACAGCCTTGAGCAGGTCAGGCTTCAGCCCGATCGTGCGCGCGTGGTTTTCATCAAAGAACGTGACCATCAGGTCTTTCCACTTGAGCAGCAACACCGTCAGGCACACGACGCCGATGATGGCGAGCTGGATGATGTCCTGCGGTGCAATGGCAAGGATGTTTCCCATGATGATCGTCTGGATGCTGACCGACATGGGCGACAGCGACACCATGAACAGCCCCAGCCCGAAAAACGCGGTAAAGATGATGCCGATAATGACGTCGATCTTGAGCCCCGACCGGCCCGACAGAAACAGCATCGCCCCCGCCGCCAGACCACCCGCCAGAAACGCGCCAAGCGCGAAAGGCAGGCCCAGCATGTAAGCGCCAGCCACCCCCGGCACGACAGAATGGCTGAGCGCGTCACCGATCAGCGACCAGCCCTTGAGCATCAGGTAGCACGACAGGAACGCACAAACCGCACCGACCATGGCCGACACCCACATCGCATTGAACATGTAGCCGTAGCCGAAAGGTTCCAGCAGGATGCCGATCATGTGTCGCCCTCGTCCTTGCTGCGTGCCTCGCCGTAATGGACAAAGGGGCGCTCATCGTCGGTGATGATGCGTACTTCGCGGCCATCATCATCCTCATGCAGATCGCTGCCCCCAAGGGTGAAGTGGCGCAAGACACCGCCGAACGCAGCCTCGAGGTTGTCATGGGTGAACACGGTTTCGGTGGGGCCATAGGCCAGGATGGTGCCCTTGACCAAGACGGTGCGGTCACAGAATTCCGGGACCGACCCAAGGTTGTGGGTCGAGACCAGCATCACCCGCCCTTCGTCGCGCAATTCACGCAGCAGGGCCACGATCTGAGCCTCGGTCTTGACGTCGACACCCGTGAACGGCTCGTCCAGCAGGATCACGCGGCCTTCCTGTGCCAAAGCGCGGGCAAGGAACACCCGCTTGCGCTGGCCGCCTGACAGCTCACCGATCTGGCGATGGCGAAATTCGGTCATGTTCACGCGGGCAAGGGCGTCATCCACGGCGGCATGATCCGCAGATTTGGGACGGCGCAAAAACCCCATATGGCCATAGCGGCCCATCATCACCACATCTTGCACCAGCACGGGAAACGACCAATCCACCTCCTCCGACTGCGGGACATAAGCCACCAGATTTTCGCGCAAGGCCTCCTTGACCGACTTGCCCAGCAGCGTGATTTCCCCGGCCGCTGCGGGCACAAACCCCATGATCGCCTTGAAGAGCGTGGATTTACCCGCGCCGTTCACGCCCACCAGCGCCGTGATGGTGCCGCGCGGAATCTCGAAGCTGGCATCATAAAGCGCGGTCTGCCCGTTGCGGTAGGTCACGGTCACGTTCTGCGCCGAGATGCCGCTGTTTTCGGGGGCAAAACGCTCTGCCTTATGGTCGATGACGGGGGTCTGCATCGGGGTCTGCACGGGGCTGTCCATTCAGTTCAGGTTCTGCGTCAGGCCGTCCGCGACCGTCTGCGATGTCACGCGCAGCAGGTCCAGATAGCTGGGCACCCGCCCTTCGGCGGTGCTGAGGCTGTCGACATAGAGCACGCCGCCAAAGGCCGCGCCGGTTTCGCGGGCGATCTGCTTGGCGGGAGACGTGTTGACGGTGCTTTCACAGAACACGACCGGAATGTCGTTCGCACGCACCGCGTCAATGACCTTGCGCACTTGCTGGGGTGTGCCGGTCTGGTCGGCATTCATCGGCCAGAGATACAGCTCCCTCAGCCCGAAATCGCGCGCCAGATAGCTAAAGGCCCCTTCGCAGGTCACCAGCCAGCGCTGCGCTTCGGGCAGCTCTGCGATCTGGTCACGCAGCGGCGTGATCGTGTCGGCGATCTGCTGTTTATACGTCTCGGCATTCGCTTTGTAGGTGTCGGCGTTGTCGGGATCATGCTCGGCAAAGGCAGCCGCTATGTTGTCGACATAGATCAGCGCGTTTTCAGCACCCATCCACGCATGGGGATTCGGCTTGCCCTCGTAGTCGCCTTCAGCAATCGAGATGGGGTCAATCCCGTCGCTCAGCGTCACAGAGGGAATGTCGCCAAGATTGGCCAGAAACTGTTCGAACCAAAGCTCGAGGTTCAGACCGTTCCACAGGATCAGATCGGCATCAACCGCCCCCACGATGTCGCGCGGGGTGGGTTCATAGCCGTGAATTTCAGCACCGGGTTTGGTGATCGACACGACTTCGACCGTGTCGCCCCCGACCTGCTGCGCCATATCGGCCAGCACGGTAAAGGTCGTCACCACCTTGAGATCCGCCGCTGCGGTGGTCGCAAAAGCCAGCGCCGTCGCCCCTGCCAGAAAAATCTGCCTCATATCCCGAACCCCATGTTTGTTCGCTTCGCCAGATGTAAATGCGAATAAGTCGCAAAAGTCAAATCTGCGAATGAGAATAGGTCGCAAAAACTTGCAGACAAGGCCCGACTTGCTTAAAGTCAGCACAACAGCAGATGGTGACCGCTTTGACCGATGAAACCGACTACAGGCAGATCCTGCGCGAGGCAGGCTTGCGCGTCACACCGCAGCGTGCGTCGATCATCACGATTCTGTCCGAAGCCGACGATCATCCCAATGTCGAAGACCTGTATGAAAAGACCCGCGCGCTGGATGACACGGTGTCGGTCGCGACGGTTTATCGCACGATGTCCGTGCTGGAAAATGCAGGTCTTGTGCGCAAGCTGGTGCTGGACGACGCCCCTGCCCGCTACGAGATGATGCCGCAGACGGATCACGATCATCTGGTCGATCTGGACAGTGGCGATCTGGTCGAAATTCCCGGTACCGAAATCGCCGAGTTGATGTCGCGCGTCGCATCAGAACTGGGGTACGAGATCGTCAGTCATCACACTGTCATCCGCGCACGCAAGATCTAGAGGTCAGGACGATCCGCCAGTGACCGGATCATCGCTGCCGCCCCCACCGCGATGGTACGCACCACAACGTCATTGTCGATGTCACGGTTTAGCCAGTCGCGCATCGGCCCGAAGGCGGACAGGAACACCATCATGTTTGCCATGATGTCGAGCCGCTTGTCATCATCCACAAGCCCGATCCGCAGGGCAATCTGATCCGCAAGATCCTTCATCACGGCAAATTCCCGGGCGTGCAGCGCCTTGCGGTCAGCCGCCTGCATATGCGGCACGCAGCGATAGGCCAGCAAAGTACCCTTGCGCTTCTTGGCCCAGCTTTCGCGCAGATAGGTCTCCAGCGCATCTTCAAGCGACAGCGTGGTGTCCATCAGCACGGCCGGCAGCGTCGGCACATCCTCGCGGAACCAAAGCTGGTTCAAAAGGCGGCGCAGAATGTCGTTCTTGTTGGCGATGTAGTCATAGATGCTGGCCTGATTGACGCCGGAGCGGGCGCAGATGTCCCGGATTGTCGTCGCGGCAAAGCCTTTCTCCAGGAACAGCTCAAGGGCGGCTTCGCAGATCTGTTCGCGCCTGTTCTGGATCAGTGATTTATTCTGAACATGGGAAATGTCGGCTTCAGCAAGAAATTGTGTGCGCAAAGCCTGCAAACGGGCCGGAGGGGTCGTGTCTGGCATTCAGGGTTCCTTGTTTCCAGAAAACCTAACGACATTCGACAGGTGAAACAACAACCACATGCGGCAGGATCGAAAAAGCAAAAACCCCCGCCCGTGACTGGCACGAACGGGGGGGCAATTTGATGTAAGGCTTGGAAACGGGTTTTAGTCGTCAAGCCCGATGGCGACAAAACGTGGATCGCCAGCACGCCGCACCAGCAACAAAAGCGACTTGCGGCCTGCATCACGTGCTTCGGTGATGCGCGTTTCAAGCTCCTCGATGGACGCGACGGTTTGCTGACCAGCTTCGGTGATGATGTCACCCGCGCGCAACCCTTTTTCGAACGCTTCCGATGCCTCGTCGACTTCCGTCACGGCCAGACCGTTCACATCCGGACCGGCAGCAAGTTCTTCACGCATGTCATCGGTCAGCGGGGTGAGCGTCAGTCCCAGCATGGATTCGGTTGCAGGTGCCTCCGGCGCAAGGTCTTCACCGGGTGCTACGCCAGGTTCGCCGTCTTCGGCATCTTCGCGACGGCCCAGCGTCACCTTGATCGTCTGGGTTTTGCCTTCACGCATGATGGTCACGCGCACGGCTGCCCCTACGGTGCTGTTGCCAACCTGCCGGACCAAGCCACGCGTATCCGCTACCTCGACGCCCGCAAAGCTCAGGATCACATCGCCGGTCATCAGCCCTGCTTCTTTCGCCGGGCCGTCAGGCACATCGGTGATCAGCGCGCCCGTGGCAGAGGAAAGGCCCATGGCATCCGCCACATCCTGTGTAACGTCCTGAATACGCACGCCAAGCCAGCCGCGACGGGTTTCGCCAAATTCCTTGAGCTGATCGACAACGCGGGTCACAACGCTCGACGCCATGGAAAAGCCAATGCCGATTGATCCGCCGGTGGGCGACAGGATCGCGGTGTTCACGCCGATCACTTCGCCATCCATGTTGAACAGCGGTCCGCCAGAGTTGCCGCGGTTGATTGCCGCGTCGGTCTGGATATAGTCATCATAGGTGCCCGACAGCGCACGGTTGCGTGCGGAGACAATACCGGCAGAAACCGAAAAGCCCTGCCCCAGCGGGTTGCCCATCGCGATCACCCAATCGCCCACGCGGGACGCATTGCTGTCGCCAAAGCTGACAAAGGGCAATGCTGCGGGCGCTTCGACCTTCAGCAGGGCGATATCTGTGTTGGGGTCGGTCCCGATCACAGTCGCCTTCAGTTCCTGACCGGAGAAGAATTCGACCGTGATCTCGTCTGCACCGTCGATCACGTGGTTGTTCGTGACAACATAACCGTCTTCCGAAATTACAAAACCGGATCCAAGAGCGGACGACCTGCGTGGGCTCGGGGTTTCGCCATCCCCGTTGCGGTCACGGAATTCGCGGAAAAAGTCTTCAAAGGGGGAGCCCTCGGGCACCATGCCCTGCGGGCCGGTGCGCCCTTCGACTGTGGTGGAGGTCGTGATGTTGACGACCGAGGGGCTGATCTTTTCCGCCAGAGGGGCCAGACTTTCCGGTTTGGCCAGCGCCATGACGGCCTGCATCATCAGAAGGACCATCGCCAGCATGCCCATCATCAGCCATTTGGTCTGAGGGGTCGGTGACTTGGTTTTCGCTACGGATACGGCCTTTGGCTGCATTCATCATCTCCTGATCATGGGGGCGCTGCCCCCAGCGTAATTTCTGATAGACTGCATCCGCATTTGTGCCTCTGCAAGGTGAAAGATGGTCGTCCTCACGCCCATGTCAACGCGGACTGACTGATCTGTGATGAAAGATGTGCCGCGGTCGCTGATGCAAAGCCCTTGTGAAAAAGCAAAAAAGGGCCGGCACGATGGCCAGCCCTTTGATGCGGTACTACCGAATTTGCCTTCAGTTTCCGGCGGGTGCCGCCGGTGCAGGCTCGGCTGACTCTGGCTCAGCGGACTCTGGCTCGGCCGGCGCAGGTTCGGCGGGCTCTGGCTCGGCAGGCGCGGAGGCCTGATCGGCATCTTGCGGCTGACGGTCCCCACGTTCCCCTTCATCCGAACGGGCACCCTGATCCGACCGCAGGTAGTTGAAGAACTCGCTGTCCGGCGACATGACCATCGTCGAATTCCTGCCCTGCAATGCTTGCTCGTAAGCGCTGAGCGAGCGATAGAATTCGAAGAATTCCACATCTTGGCTATAGGCTTCGGCAAAGATCCTGTTGCGCTCGGCATCTGCTTCACCTTCAGTGATGCGGGCATCACGGCGGGCTTCGGAGAGGATTTCTTCGTAGGTACGATCCGCAAGGGCCGTCACACGCAGTGCCGCTTCGCGGCCACGCGCACGTTCGTCCGTTGCTTCCCGGTCCCGCTCTGCGATCATCCGCTGCAAGGTCGCGTCAAAGTTCTGCTCGGGCAGATTGGTCTGGCGCAACCGCACATCCACGACGGTAAGACCCAAGGCCTGCGCCCGCTGATCGGTCCGTTCCTGGATCTGGTCCATCAGCGCGGAACGCTCGGGCGACAGGATCGTGTCCGAGGTGACACCCTGCGAACCAAGCACCGCCCGGATCTGACCATCAAGGATACCGTTCAGCTGGATTTCAGCCTGACGTGCACCGTCGATGCCAAGCGCCTGACGGAACTGCCGGATATCCGCGATGCGGTAAAGAACGAAAGCGTCCACCTCAAGGCGGCGGTCATCGGCTGGCGTCACCTCGATCATCGGGGTTTCCAGCGTCAGGATGCGATCCTCAAAGCGCACGACCTCGTCCAGCAGCGGCAGTTTGAAGCCAATGCCGGGCTCCTCACGAACTTGCTTGATCTGACCAAAGCGCAGGACCAACGCCTTTTCACGCTCGTCCACGATGAAGATTGACGACAGCAAGGCGACGATGGCGATGACGATGATCGGGATAATGAAACTTGTCTTTTTCATCAGTTCGACGCTCCGGTATTGGGTCGGTTGCGACCTAGTTCATTGAGCGGCAGATACGGGACGATGCCCTGCCCGCCGCTTTCATTGTTTTCGAGGATGATCTTCTCAACATCGCTGAGGACATTTTCCATCGTCTCAAGATACAGACGCTTGCGCGTCACCTCCGGTGCGGCAGCGTATTCCTGCAACACGGCCTCGAAGCGGCTGGCTTCACCGACGGCGTCGTTCACGACACGTGCGCGGTACCCTTCGGCAGCTTCCAGAATCTGCGCGGATTCACCACGCGCCTCGGCAGTGCGTCGGTTTGCATAAGCGTCAGCCTGACGTTCCACCCGGTCGCGTTCCTGCGCAGCGGCCTGAACGTCGCGGAAGGCATCAATCACGGTCTGCTGTGTGGTGTTGCCCTCTGCATCCACCATGGTGACGGTCTGGCTGGGCGGATCCACCTTGTTGAAGTTGACGCGGATGATGTTGATACCGGTATTGCGTTCATCAAGCGTCGACTGGATCAGTTCACGCGCATTCGCCTCGATCGCGGCACGATCGCGGTTCAGGATAGGTGCCAGTTCGGACTGGGCGATGATCTCACGCATGGCCGCTTCTGAAATTGCGCGCACGGATTGTTCGGGATCACGCAGCGAGAATTTGAAATCCGCAGCGTTTTTGACGTTCCAGACGACCTGAAAGTCGATGTCGACGATATTTTCATCCGTGGTCAGCATCAGACCGTCGTTGTCGTTGTCGTTGTTGCGGCCGGCACCAATGGTTTCAGACCGGTTCGTGGTCACGTCAAACACTTCGGCAGTCACGAACGGCCAAGGCGCAAAATTCAGACCTTCGGTCCCGATGCTGGAAAACTCACCCAGAAACAGTTCGATCGACTGTTGTTCGGGGCGTACCGTATAAAGGCTTGCCATCCCCCAAAGAACGACAGCCGCAATAGCGCCGATGCCGACAGTGGTGCGGTTGAACATCGGTCCACGACCTTCGCCGTTGTTGCCCGATCCGCCGCCGTTTCCGTTTCCGCGAGACCCGCCTTTGCCGCCCATGAGGACGCGCAGCTGCTCCTGGCCTTTTCTCACCAATTCATCAATTTCCGGGATCTGCGGTTTCTCGCCCGGCCCCCGACCGCCGCCTGTCGGCTTGTTGCCGTTTGGCCTGTTCTGGTCACCGCCAGAATTTCCGCCGCCT
>JAGXHB010000091.1 GCA_024636425.1 Roseobacter sp. | reverse complement strand
GAGCACGAACAGGTTGAACCCAATGGGCGGCGTGATCTGCGCCATTTCGACGACCACGACAACAAAGATGCCGAACCAGATCAGGTCAATGCCTGCTCCGCGCACCATGGGTTCGACGACCGCCATTGTCAGCACGACGGAGGAGATACCGTCAAGGAACATGCCGAGAACGATATAGAAGACCAAGAGCGCCATCAGCAGTTGAAAGCGCGTCAGCTCCATCGCGGCGATGCCGTCCGCAAGTGCGCGTGGCAATCCGGTAAAGCCCATGGACAGCTTGAGAAACGCTGCCCCCGCCAGAATCAGCGCGATCATCGCAGAGGTGCGCATTGCGCCCATCAGGCTTTGCTGGAAGCTGTCCCAGTTCAGTGACCCTTGCAGCAGCGCCAGCATCAGCGCGCCGATCACTCCGATCGCGGCGGCTTCGGTCGCGGTGGCAAAGCCTAGGTACATTGACCCGATCACCACTGTGATCAACGCAAAGACAGGCAGCAGAAACCGTGAATTGCGCAGTTTGTCGACAAAGCTCATGTCGGTTTCAACGGACGGGTTCCAATCCTTGGAGGTGAGCGAGGTGAAGGCGACATAGGCCATGAACATCAGCGCCAGCAAAAGACCGGGCAGGACGCCTGCAAAGAACAGCTTGGTGATGCTTTCATTCACGGTCACGCCGTAGACGATCAGCGCAAGCGACGGCGGGATCATCAGGCCAAGGGTGGCTGCACCGGCAAGTGTGCCGATGATCATCTTTTCGGGATAGTTGCGCGCACGCAGTTCCGGGATCGACATCTTGCCCACGGTGGTCAGCGTCGCGGCAGAAGATCCCGACACCGCGGCGAACACGGTACAGCCCACGATATTGGTATGCACCAAGCCGCCGGGCAGCTTTGCCAGCCAGGGGGACAGTCCCTTGAACATGTCCTCGGACAGGCGGGTGCGGAACAGGATCTCGCCCATCCAGATGAACAGCGGCAGCGCGGTCAGCGTCCACGAACTGGAGGAGGCCCAGATCGTTGAGACCATCGCATCACCCACGGGGCGGGTGGTGAAAAGCTCCATCCCGACCCAGGCGACGCCCATCAGCGCAAGGCCAACCCAGACGCCGGTGCCCAGCAGAAAGAACAGCACGACGAGGAAAAGAACGATGGCGTAAATCTCGGTCATGGCATCATTCCCCAAAGCTTTGGTCGACCAGATCGCGGGTCATGCGGTGATTGCCCTTCACGATCAGGTTCACAAGATGATCTGTCAGCGCGATGGCAAGGATCGCGCCGCCGATCACCATCACGGATTGCGGTATCCACAAGGGTGATGCATCCTGCGCCTGACTGACCTCGTTGAACTTCCAGGACCAGTAGACGAACCAGTAGGCGTAGTAGGTAAAATACCACGCAATCGCTGCGGCCAATCCGAAGCACCAGATGTCAACAAGCCGCTTCGGGCCGTCGGGCAGGGCGTTCAACAGGATCGACACGCGGATGTGCGCGCCACGGTTCAGCGCATTCGCAAAGGCAAGGAAACTGGCCCCCGCCATCGCATACCCGGCGTAGCTTGCCGCGCCGGGAAAAACCTCGCCTGTCCAGCGGGCGACCATTTGTACCACGATCAGCATCAGGATCGCCACAAGGCAGGCGGCAGCCAAGACCCCCGCTCCGAGGTAAAGCAGGTCGAGCAGTTTTCGCAGGGTTTTCATCACCGTCTCCGATCA
Organism: Roseobacter sp.; assembly: GCA_024636425.1. Classification (GTDB taxonomy): domain Bacteria; phylum Pseudomonadota; class Alphaproteobacteria; order Rhodobacterales; family Rhodobacteraceae; genus Sulfitobacter. The sequence continues at coordinate 5,088 of JAGXHB010000091.1, read as the reverse complement.
GCAAAGTGCCGGCGGCCCCGCATAGGGAGCCGCCGACAGGTTTCTTACTGCATGGATTGATAGCTATCGACGACAGCCTTGCCGTCTTCGCCAGCCTGTTCCAGCCACTCGGCCGTCATGGTTTCACCAACTTCACGCAGACCGGACATCAGCTCATCGCTGGCGGGCTCGACGTTCATGCCGCCTTCGCGCAGGCCGTCATATGTGAACTCGGTATACTCTTTCGATGCTGCGATGCCGCGTTCTTCGGCTTCGGCGGCGCAGGTCGTGATGACGTCCTTGCTGGCATCCGATACATCGGACCAGACATCGCTGTTCACGAGCACATAGTTACGTGGCAGCCAGGCATCGACTTCGTAGAAATGGGTCAGGCTTTCCCATACCTTCTGGTCATAGCCGGTCGCACCCGAGGAAATCATCGAATCCGCAACGCCGGTCGCAAAGGCCTGGCTCAGTTCAGCCGCCTCGATGGTGACGGGCAGCATACCGGTCAATTCGGCAAGACGGTTCGTCGCATTGTTGTAGGAGCGGAACTTGACGCCTTGCATGTCTTCAACGCTGGTCACTTCCTTCTTGAAGTACAGCCCCTGCGGCGGCCATGGCACGTTATAAAGCAGGGTCAGGTTCTGCTCGGCCAGCAGATCTTCGATCTTGGGTTTGGCCGCTTCCCACAGCTTGGCAGAATCGTCGAAGGAAGGCGCAAGGAACGGGATTGAATCGAACCCGAACAGAGCGTTTTCGTTCTGGTGACCGGACAAAAGGCGCTCGCCGATCTGAACCTGACCGGTCTGGATCGCACGTTTGATGTCGGCACCGGCAATCAGCGAGCCGCCGGGATGCACGGTAATGGCGATCTCGCCGTCGGTGCCGTCGGTCACGCATTGAGCGAACTCCATGCCGTTGACGGAATGGAAGTTGGACGCGGAATAAGCCATCGGCATGTCCCAGGTTTCTGCGGCCATCGCAGGCAAAGCGCCGGTCAGGGCAATCGCCGTGGTCGCGGCACCTGTCATAAGTTTGTTGATCAGTTTCATCAGTCTCTCCTTGTTGGTTTTATCGCGGTTCAGGCGTTGCTGAACCGTTGGGGGTGATAGGGTTTCATGTCGGTGTTGCTGGGCTGGTCCATGATCATGCCCGCAACGAGACGGCCTGTCTTGGGTCCGCCTGTCAGCCCGACATGGTGATGCCCGAACGCCGTGTAGACCCGGCTTGTGCCAATCTGCCCGATCAGGGGCAGGCTGTCGGCAGGGGCGGGTCTGTGCCCCAGCCATTCGATTTCAGAACTGGCGCTCAGCCCCGGAAACGCTGCCTTGGCCTGACGCCGCAGCAGCGCCAGTGGCGCTTTGGAAGGTCCGGCCAGCAGGCCGCCAAATTCCAGTATGCCAGCGCAGCGCACCCCTTGGGCCATCGGGGTCGCCACAAACTTGCCGCTCGCGATCATCGTCGGGCGCGATGGGCCGCCAGTCGCGTTCTCGAATATCACATGATAACCGCGTTCGGTTTCAAGCGGAATGTTCAGCCCCAGCTTGGCCATCAGCGGTTTTGACCAAACCCCGCTGGCAAGCACGACATCATCACAGGCAATGTTGCCTTTCGTGGTCTGAACGGCTTTGACCTTGCCCTCAGTCATATCGAAATCCTTGACATCGGCCTGCAGTATGGTGCCGCGGGCCCGCTGAAAGGCTTGTGCCAGCGCAGCGACATATCCGCCCGGATCACGGATAAAGCCGTGGTCTTTCACGGCGGCAAGACAGGTGATGCCGGGGCCAAGGGCCGGTTCATATTCGGCCACCGCGTCCCCTTCGATCAGATGCGGCACAAACCCGGCTTGCGCGCGCAAGGCCCAAGTATATGCCTCCGCGTCGAAATCCGCACGGCTGCGATAGGCAAAGACATAGTCGCTGTCGGTGACCCAGTCGGACAGTCCCAGATCAGCGGTCAGGCTTTTGTGCTGGTCAACGCTGTCGGCCACAATCGGTGCCAACGCAGACGCAATGCGGCGGGTGTCGCGGTCGTTGGCAACGCGCAGGTATTTCAGCAACCACGGTGCCAGACGCGGCAGATACAGCAGGCGCAGATACAGCGGCACATCACGGTTCAACAGCATCGCGGGGGCCTTGAGCAGCAGGCCGGGCGAGGTCACCGGCACGACGGCGCAGGCGGCCAGCACGCCGGCGTTTCCATGCGACGTTCCCTTACCGGGGGCGAGCCTGTCGACAAGCGTCACCGCTGCGCCGGCCCGTTGAAGCCAGATCGCCGTTGAAACGCCAACAATGCCGGCCCCGACCACAACGACATGCTGCGTCATCGACGTGTCCAACGGTTGTGTGGCGGGTTGATTGGCATTGAGTGATTCCTTTCAAGGTACTCTGGCAGAGCGGCGCAACACGTCAACAAAATGTTTACAAATTGTCATCGTTATATGAAATCCGTTTTCAAGTGCCGCGAATTCGCGCTTGGATCGCGTCAAACGGGGTCACGCAGCCAACCGTTGGCAAAAGATACGCCCGTGACACCCGCCAATCTGGTCAATCGCGTCAGCTCCGCCTCGAATGCATCCTGACGTGTCTTGCCCCATCGCACACCACGCTCTGGCCAGACAGCGCGCACCAGCAGCGTATCGCTCTCGCGAAAGGCTTTCATATCGACGCGCCCAATCACCGTGTCGCCCTGAAGGATCGGAAAGACATAATACCCATAGATGCGTTTGGGCTCTGGCACGAACATCTCCACCCGATAGGCGAACCCGAACAAGCGTGCGGCCCGGTTGCGGTCGCGCAACGCAGGGTCAAAAGGGCTCAGCACGCGCAGTCGATTGGGCGGCTCGACCGCAAGTGCGGCATCATCCGCGATGCCGGGGCGGGCGAAAGCGCTTCGCGTCGTGCCGTCGGCGTTTTCCACCTCGATCGGCTCAAGCCGGCCTTTTGCCACTTCCGATGCAACCCATGTTTTGGCTTCGGCAGGGGTGATGTGCGCCCAGAATACGGCCAACTCCCCATGTGTGGCAAAGCCGAGACGGTCAAGTGCGGTGGTGCAGCACCAGTCGATTGTGCGGGCTGTATCCGGTGCAGTTGCCGGATCGCAAAGATGCGCATCAAGCACGCGCTCTGTCAGGTCATAGTATTTCTGGAAACCCTTGCGCCCCACAACTTGCAATGCGCCTGCCCGCCATAAATATTCAAGTGCTGTCTTTGACGGATGCCAATCCCACCACCCGCTGTTGGACCGCGCTTCGTCCTTGCCGACATCTGCCGAACAGACCGGCCCGGTCTCGCGGATGTGGTCAAGGACCGTCTGCAGCTGTGCTTCGAAGTCGTGCTGCTGCCAGTTTCGATACCGGTGACGCAGCCTGACGGCATCGCGCTGGCGGCGCAATTCCCAGTAGGGATAGAACGCCATCGGGATCATCGCGGCGTCGTGGGTCCAGTGTTCAAACAAAGCGCCTTCACGTTCATAGAGCTTCGTCAAAGCCTCTGGACGGTACCGCTGACGCCGTGAAAACAGGATCAGATCATGCGCGCGGGCGACCGTATTGATGCTGTCGAGCTGGACAAACCCCAGATCTGCAATCACATCGAGCAGGTCATCCCCGGTTGCCGGACCCTGCGGCAGGTCGCCAAGCAGATGCCGTTCCAAAAAGATGCGCCGCGCATCTTGGTTGCCAAGGGTCAGCCGGTTCATCGATTTCGTTTGCGGCGCAGCGTGTCTCCCAGCGACAGGGTGGGCGTCAGCGTGATCTGCGTTTGCAGGTCGGGGTCAGGTTCATCCAGCGTATCGTTCAGAATGATCCTTGCTGCGGCCTGTCCGATCTCGGTCCGGCAGGCATCCATCGTTGCAAGTTGCCGTGGCAGGCCTTGCAACAGTTCGACATTGTTGAACCCCGCAAGCCCGATCTGGCCCGGAATATCTATGCCCTGATCCAGAAGGTACAGCAGCCCGCCTGCGCCGATCATGTCATTGGAATAATAAAGGAAATCGAGCTCGGGAGAGCGTTCCAGCATCTCCTGCGTCATCTCGCGCCCTTTGGCCAGCGCAGATCCCCCCGAGTAAAAAGCGCGGTCTTCGATCTCGATTCCGCCCTTGGCCAGCCCTTCGGTAAAGCCTTCGAAACGTTTGCGGGCACGGTGATCCAGTGGCATCTTGGTGCCCATGAAACCGATATGCTCGTACCCTTCCTTGAGGATCGCCTTGGCCATTTCCTGACCGGCGCGGCGATGCGAGATCCCGACGACCGCATCAATGGGGCGACCGTCCACATCCATGATCTCGACCACCGGAATGCCTGCGTTTTTCAGCATGGCACGCGTTGCGTCGGAATGTTCCAGCCCGGCGATGATGACCCCCGAGGGCCGCCAGGACAGCATTTCGTATAAAACGCGCTCCTCCTTTTCGGGCATATAATCGGTGACACCGACCACCGGCTGAAGCGGCGTATCCTCGAGCACCTGATTGATCCCGTTCAGAACCTCTGGAAAGACCATGTTCGACAGGGAAGGAATGATCACGGCCACCAGATTGACCCGCTGCGATGCCAGTGAACCTGCGATCTGGTTGGGCACGTATCCCAGTTCCTTGGCCGCCACCAAAACCCTGCGCCGCGTCGCTTCCGAGACGTCACCGCGTTTGCGCAACACCCGGCTGACGGTCATCTCGGACACGCCGCAGGCGTCTGACACATCGCGGAGCGTAAGCGGGCGTTTTGGGGGCTGTGACAATGACGTATCCTGCTGCGAAATCTTGTTTCGCTCAGCGTAGAACGTCCCACAGCGCTGCGCAATCGGCGATCTATCCGGAGTGCCGGCTCCCAGCTTGCGACAGTGCCGCAATCGGACCGATCCGAGGTCCGGTTTCGTCTGGTCCGAGAGGCACATCCAGCCTAGATCATCAGGTCAGACTGCGCTAAACCCTCCATCGTGGTCCCGTGGCTCAACTGGATAGAGCAGCCCCCTCCTAAGGGGCAGGTTGCTGGTTCGAACCCAGCCGGGATCACCAATGCCGCTGCATGTTTTTCTTGCTTTGATTTGCGGGGCGCTGTCTCATGAAAGGGAATTCTCCCCTGAACATGGGATGTCTATAAATGTTGCCCTG
>JAGXHB010000090.1 GCA_024636425.1 Roseobacter sp. | reverse complement strand
GTAAAATACCACATCGGCCTCTTGCAGGCGCTGCACGCCGCGCAGGGTGATCAGGTCTTTTGAACCCGGACCGGCACCGACCAGCGCCACACGGGCAGGGGCGGCATCGGGCAGCGCACCGGCCCGTCAAACACCCAACGCCACAGATCGCGCCGCGCACGCGGAGCCATATGGTGCGCGACCTGCACCACGGGCCACGATGCGGACATAGGGTGACAGCGTCATTCGGCGGCCACCTGTCGCACCACTTGCGCCAGCAGGGCCGCAAGTTCGGGTCGGCCGCGACCACCAGTATTTTTACGGCGTGATCCATGCCCCATGGCCAACCGATCCGGCGCGGGGGGCGAAGGGATATGCACATCATTGGCGCTGTTGCGAAGCTCCTGCACGATTTTGGTCGTTCTTGGCGGCGCACCCGCTCTTGCCTCCGCGCCCACCGCTGCTTAACCACTCAGGCATGAGCGAATATCCCGATCTGTTGATCCTGCGCCACGGCGAGACCATCTGGAATCGCGAAGGCCGTATGCAGGGCGAACAAGACAGCCCGCTGACCGATGCGGGCCGTGCCCAGGCGCGCCACCAAGGCGCGTTGATGGCGGCGTTCGGCTGCGCAGGATTCACCTGGTTTTCCTCGCCGCAGGGGCGGGCATGGCAGACGGCGGAACTGGCGAATACCCAAGGCGCGCCGGTCACCGCCGACGCCCGTCTGGTCGAGATCACGATGGGCGATTGGTCAGGACTGCCCTTTGATACCATCCGATCGCAGGCGCCGCATCTGTTCGAACCGGATGAGGGGCTGGGCTGGTATGATCACGCACCGGGCGGCGAGGGGCTGGCCGCGGTCGCCCTTCGAACGCGTTCGTTTCTGGATGCGCTGAGCGGGCCCGCGGTGGTCGTCACCCACGGCATCACCAGCCGGATCTTGCGCTGTCATCTGCTGGGCCAGCCTTGGGAAAGTTTCGATACGTTGGAAGGCGGGCAGGGGGTGATTTACCACGTGAGCAAAAGACAGCAACAAACACTGTCTTAGGGCTTGATCGTCGCGCGCGATCTGCGCTAGAGAGCGGCACGGCGGGTCGTTAGCTCAGTTGGTAGAGCGTTTCGTTTACACCGAAAATGTCGGCGGTTCGAACCCGTCACGACCCACCATTATTTCCGCCGCGTTCTTTCGATTTTTGACAAGGTCCGTGCATGTGCTGTTGCCACGGCCCAAAGCGCTTTGCGTAGCGGATCTTCTGGCGTTCAGAAAATCAGGTACATGATGCCCCACCACAGCAATATGCTGATCAGCAAACCGGGTAAAATCCACCATCCACCCGGCATCACTGTCGGCGTTTCTACCGTAGGGCGGCAGCCACGGGTGCGAGGCTGCGCAGACAGGTCATCTACTTTACCGAATGATGCGTTCACGTTGTGGACCTCGCGAGCCGGAGTTTGATCTCAGAAGCAAGTCTTCGATAGCAAGATTTAATTAACGCCAAGTTACGCTTCTATTTTCGACGTCCTTTTCAGGTTTTCGTACAATTGTGTCCATTTGTGGACAGTTCTCAAGCCTTATCAAGCCTTTATTAACTTGGATTGAATTTGCGGTCTCTTTAGAATTCGGATGCGTATGGTTGGATCTGGTCCAACGCCGCGACGTCGCCAATTCTTTCGTGCCTGTTTTATAATATACACCGCGTTGGTTCAGGACGCCAATAAAATTTCATTGATCACCGAGCGTGGTCAATGTGAGCGGCTTGCAAAGCGCCGTCCTTACTCGGACAATACGCCTGCGTATTGAGGCAGCATCATCCGTACGACCTCCAGCAGCTTGCTCTCCTGAAACGGTTTGCCCAATATCTTGCAGTTGCCCAATTCGTCAGCCGCCGGGACATCTGCATCACCGGTCGCGAAAACCACCGGTATCTGGGGATGCATCTGTCGCGCCTCGCGGGCAAGGTCCTCGCCTGACAGGTCGGGCAGGCCGACGTCGGTGATCAGTAGCGAAACGGGGTCAGATTTCAGGATCTGTAATGCGCTCTCGGCGCTGTTGGCCTCCTGAACATTATATCCCGCATGGCGCAGCGTGTCGGCGACGTCGGTCAGGATCAATATATCGTCTTCACAGATCAGCACACAGGTGTCTTTACCGGTCGGCGCGCCGCCTGCTGCCGTCGCGGGCGCGGTATCGGACTGCCCGGTGCGGGCCTGTTGCGGAATGCCCGCGCTGCCCAGGACGATGCGCAGTTTTTGGGCCAGAACGGCTTGGGTATAGGGTTTGCCAAGCAGCTGCACACCCGCCTCAAGCCGCCCTTCGCGCACGATTGTGTCTTGGACATAGCCCGAGGTGAACAGCACCGGCACGCTGGGCTTCGTGCGTTTGACTTCTTCGGCAAGCTCGCGTGCCGTGGTGTTTCCCGCCATCATCACATCGGTGAACAGCAGGTCAAAATGCTGGCCCGCAACCAGCATTTCCAGCGCCTGATCGGCATTCGTCGCCTCGATGACCGTATATCCAAGATCGGTCAGCAGTTCGCAGGCGGTCACCCGCACCTCTGCGTCATCCTCGACCAGCAGGATCGTCTCGTCTCCGCCCATCAAACCGCTGACAGGGACGGGTTGCAGATCATGTTCCTTTTCCAGCGACCGGGGCAGGTAGATCTTGATGGTGGTGCCCGCGCCCACTTCGCTGTCCAGCGTGACGTGGCCGCCCGATTGCTTGGCAAAGCCATAGACCATCGACAGGCCCAGACCGGTGCCCTGACCGTCTTTCTTGGTGGTGAAGAACGGCTCGAATATGTGGTCTCTGATGTCGGGCGCGATGCCGGTGCCGGTGTCGGTCACCGCAAGCAGCACGTAATCGCCGGGCTGCATGTCCGGCAGCATCTTGGCGGAACGCGCGCCGATCTTGATATTGGTCGCATCGATTTTCAGCGTGCCGCGCCCCTCCATCGCATCGCGCGCGTTGATCGAGAGGTTCAGCACCACGTTTTCCATGTTGCTGGGGTCGACGCTGGTGTTCCAAAGATCATCGGCAAAGGTGGTTTCCAATTCCACGCCCTCGCCGATGGTGCTGCGCAGAATATCGGTGGTCTTGCCCAGGAATCGGCTGAGGTTGATCACTTTAGGCGCCAGCGGCTGTTTTCGGGCAAATGACAGCAGTTGCGAGGCCAGAGTCGCACCGCGTGTGACGCTGCCCATCGCCTGTTCGATGCGCGCCTGTGCTGTCGAGCCATCTGGCATTTCACGGGCGACCAGTTGCAGATTGCCGGTGATCACCTGAAGCAAATTGTTGAAATCATGCGCAATGCCGCCCGCAAGGTTGCCGATGGCTTCCATCTTCTGGCTTTGGCGCAGGGTGACGTGCAGCTCTTCAAGTTCGAGGTTGCGTTTGGCGACACGCATTTCCAGCGTGTCGTTCAACTCGGCGATCTCGCGTTCAGCGCTTTTGCGGTCTTCGATGTCAGTGTTGGTGCCGACCCAGCCGGTCAGCACGCCGTCTTCGGACCGCAGCGCAGAGGCACGCACGAGGTGCCACCGGTAGCTGCCGTCGGATTTGCGGATGCGAAACTCGTTCTCGTAGACCTCGCCCTTCGTGATTGCTTCCGTCCATTTCGCCGCGGCCATCTCGATATCGTCTGGATGCACCACACGGCCCCAATCGGGTCCGTACAAATCGCCCTCGACGTGGCCGGTATAAACGTAGGTGCGATCGTTCAGCCAGTTCAGCCCGCCATCGCTGTCTGCCGTCCAGACGTGGTTGGGCATGGTCTGGGCCATGATGCGAAACCGTTCGCGGGTGGCCGTCAGGGTGGCTTCGGCGATCTTTTGGCCGGTGACGTCGTGGCCCTGGACGAACACGCCCGTGGTGTTGTTCTCGCTGTCTCGCAGCGGGTGGTAGATAAAGTCGATGAAGTGTTCTTTGGGCTCGGCCTCGGGTGTAGCCCGGATCAGCGCCGGCATGCCCTTGAACGACAGCGGTTCGCCGGTTGTGAGGACCTGATCGAGCAGTTCGTAGAACCCTTGCCCCTCAAGATCGGGAAGTGCCTCGCGCAGGGGCAGGCCGATCAGATCACGGCCCCCGACAAGGTCGATATAGGCCTGATTGGTGATCCGAAACACATGCGTCGGACCGTCAAGAATGGCCATGAAGCTGGGGGCCTGATCAAAAGCTGACTGGAAGAATTCGGTCATCGCCCCCAAGGCAAGGTTTTCATTGGCGATGAGCTCGGCGCGCTGCAGCAACGCGGCGCGGCGCGGCTCACTGGAAGGCGTTGTGGTCGCCTCGTTGCGATAGAGATCGGTCACGTCCATCGTGTTTTGCAAGATGTACGCAACCTGGCCGTCATCGCCCAGGATCGGCGTGTGGGTGGCGCTCCATTGACGTTCTTCGATGCGCCCGCCCGGTCCTTTGATCGGGTAGGGGATCAACGGCAGGTGGTCGGTCCGCCCGGTGGAGAGCACCCTGCGGAACGATCCGCGCAGCATCTGGTCAGAGAGGGAATCGGGTGGCGCGGGGAACTCTTCCGTCATGATCCGACCAATCAGCGTCTCACGGGTACGGCCCGTGACCTCGAGGTAGGCATCATTTGCCCAGATCATCCGCAGATCCGGGTCCAAAAGCACATAAGGCGAGGGGGCCGAGCCGAATAAAGCGTCAAGATTGAACTGCATAACTTGACTCCGCGCCACGTGTTACTTGCTTTGAATATCGAGCCAGAGTTCTCATATCCTGTGAGTTTGTAAAGGATCAGAACCTCGACAATCGACGATTTCCGGGGAATCGAGGACTTTTTGGGGCTACGACAAAGGCTGGCCGCGTCTTGTACCATCTTGGGTTGAAGCAGAGGGTGTAGCGCCTGGTTTGGTGTGCGCCAGTGCACATATGATATAAATCTGTGAGTGTTGCGTGCGTTGCTGTGCGGGAGCATCTTGGACACAGGCTGAAGAGGAGTGATAAAATGAGCTGGAACCCCGCACTGGACCCCGAAATTCCCATTGGCGACGCTGTCGACGCGATTGAGACCGTCATCGTGCCGCGCGCGCGCGATCTGGGCGGATTTGAAGTGCGCCGGGCGCTGCCTGCACCCAAGCGTCAGATGGTCGGCCCGTTCATCTTTTTCGACCAGATGGGACCGGCGGAATTTCTGACCGGGCAGGGCATAGACGTGCGCCCGCATCCGCACATCGGATTGGCCACGGTGACCTATCTGTACAAGGGCAAGATCCACCACCGCGACAGTCTGGGCACCGATCAGTGGATCGAACCCGGTGCGGTCAACTGGATGGTGGCGGGGCACGGCATTACCCATTCAGAGCGCGCCGACGGAGATATACGCACCGCACCGCACAGCCTGCTGGGCTTGCAGACTTGGGTGGCCTTGCCGGAGAAGGACGAAGATGCGGGTGCGGGCTTTGAGCACGCCCCGAAAGACGCGCTGCCGTTGCTGGAAGGCGAGGGCAAGCAGGTGCGGCTGATCCTTGGATCGGCCTACGGCGAGACGGCACCGGTCAAGGTGTTCTCGGAAACCTTCTATGCCGATGCGCTGCTGGAAGCTGGCGCGTCGATCCCGATGCCCGACAACCACGAAGATCGCGGTCTCTATGTTCTCACCGGGTCGGTGTCGGTTTCGGGGCAAGACTTCGAGGCAGGGCAGATGCTGGTGTTTCGCCCCGGTGACCGGATCAGCGCAAAGGCAGGGGCCGATGGCGCGCGGGTGATGTTGCTGGGCGGTGCGACAATGGACGGGCCGCGCCACATCTGGTGGAACTTTGTCGCCTCGTCCAAGGACAAGATCGACGCTGCCAAGGAAGCATGGCGTGCGGGCGATTGGGCGCATGGGCGTTTCCAGCTGCCGCCGGGCGATGATGGCGAATTCATCCCGGCACCGGGCTGATCTGTCCGCGAGAGTGCGAGGATTTTGGGGTCTGTGACATTTTTTTGAAATAATTGCCGCAAACGCCAAAACCCTGCTTGACGCTAAACGCTGTGGGCCATAATACCCCCACACGCAGCAGGCGGTTGTAGCTCAGTTGGTTAGAGTGCCGGCCTGTCACGCCGGAGGTCGCGGGTTCGAGCCCCGTCAACCGCGCCACTGCTGCATACCCTAGGTCCTTGGTTTTACTGGTTTTTTCCAGTGCCAAGGACCGCCGGGTAAAGCGGATCACTGTTATATCCAAAACCCCATATGTCCATATTCTGTCCAGTGTTTTCAATGAGAACGAAGGCTCTGTCGGATCCTGTCCACAACTTTGACCCGACGTGGGGTCTAATTGATTCCATTTCAGGACTGCTTGGGGACAAGGGCTTAGGATAGGGAAGTGACCGCATGTACAGTGAACCACTGTAATGTTGGTTTGAATTTACTGGTCAGAATTTGACAGGATTTTCTGCAGATCCGGCGCGATCTCGGGTCCATCCTTTGTGAACTGGATGGCACGTGACAATGTCGCGATACGCTGACCTTTGACCAGCAGCATAATATGTGTTCCAGCCCTGGCGTAAGTGATCTCACCCTGAGCGATGTCGAACAGGAAACTGCGCCAGTCATGGTAGTCTTGAGCCTTGCGTTTCAGGGTCTCGATCAGGTCGGCCAAGTCCTTACCCTTACTCAACTTTGAGTAGAGCTTAGCCTGAGCTTCCGTGAAGACTGACTTTGCCTTGTACTCCCATGCGAACCGGTGGGCATCCGCGTCATCGTAGCCCGCTTCGACCTGCTTGGCGGCGAGCACTTTCTTGAATTCTTCCCGGCCTTCATGGAGATCAGGGCGCTCCTTTTTGAGACGGTCCCCAACGTATCCGTTATGGGCTCCGACTGTCAGGGGCTGATTGTTCTCGATCTCCCAGACACGGGAGAGGAACTCATGTCTCATGAAGTCCTGCTTGTCATCCAGTGTCTTGCCATCCTTGGTGATCGCGTTGAAGACAACGTGGTAGTGATCGTCCGTCAGGGTACCTGACGTGCGGGGCTTCGTGTGCTTGACGATGAACGCTGTGTTCATCACTTCGTCAGGGATGCCGAACTCTTTCTGATAAGTTTCTAGGAACTTAATGAGATCCCTCGGTGTCATCATGTCCGAAGGAGAGATCGTCAGGTGCCGAAGGGCAGCCTTATGTCCTGAGATTTTAGACGCCAGTGCAGCCAGCCCGAAGATAGCTGTCGATCCCCGCAGGACGGAGACCTTTTCGTTCTTGCCAGGAGAGGTAACGTACTTACCTGCTGCGGCGAAGTCCGACGCTGGGATATGACGTGTCGTCAGGATCATTATACTGCCAGATCACTCACTGTCTTTGACATCTGTAAGATATACGCATCCATGCATTTCTGATTATGGTCACTGAGCCCCTTGGTCTTTCTCAGAATCCGAAGGACTTGATCGAAATCTGTGAAGAGCTGGGCGATTTTGTGCACTGCTGTCAGAGCAGCAACCTGGTCGTCGTTCAGGGTCAGCTTGCGTCCTGCACCTGAGAATTGGACGGCTGCATTGCCGCGGGCTGTCTCAAAGAGGTCCCGAGCATATTCGTTCGGGGAGGCGAAGCCACGTGCTTCAGCTTCCTGCTTGAGCTGTTCGATGTAGTCGTCGCTTTGATTTTTAGGACGCCACTGAATTTTGAAATTGTTTCCCATGTATCCACCTCTTGTATCCAATTAAACAAGCCATGGATTAATACATGTATCCAGTATCCAGGGTCTGTCTGCTGAGGTGTAAATGGTGGGAAGTATGCAAGAGAAAAATTTTTAACGCCTTTGATACATGATGTATCCGGCTTTCCTAAAATCTGCAGGGCAACCCTATTCTTGGCTGCCCCGCCGTATCCTTGGTCGTATGTGGTCACAATGGGATCTATCCTTGTATCCCGCCTTGTTGTTGCGCCCGACGCTGTGCTTCGAGAGCTTCAGTGACCTTGTTGGCTGATCCCCAGATGTCATCCATCGCGTAAGCCGTGTACTTCTGCGTCATCTTTGATGTCGTGTGACCGAGCATCTTCTGGACGTGATCCAGTGGGACGTCACCGCTGAGCTGAATGGTAGCAAAGGTGTCACGCATGTTCTTCGGACACCGTCTGCCGTACAGCCTGACGTTTTCGGGAGAGTTGAACCCAAGCTCCTCGAACGCACGGTAGACGGCTTTCAGTTTACCCATCCGCTTGTCTTCACGCAGCCATGTCCGCTTCCCGTCGACCTGCTTCTGTTGCCAGCCAGGGAAGACATAGTTGAGACCCTTTGTCTCCTCACGACGCCGTGCCAGCATCTCCCTGATGTGGGGAGGGCAGGGGTATAGGCCCGTTGCAGCGGCACCTGTCTTGACTTTCTTGCGTGTCTTCGTGCGGAAGAACGTTAACGCCGAAAAATCCTTCTCAACCTGGGCCCACTTCAAGTTCTGCAGTTCACCAATACGGCACCCGGTGTTGTAGAGCAGCATGATCAGATCGAGGTTCTGTTGTCTCATCTGATAGATAGTGCTGTCCGGGGTGGGAGCTTTCGTAGCCCCGCCGCGATACTTGATCGGCCGCGCCGGATCGAGATGGTCGAGTAGTGCATCCAACTCGGTCAATGTAAGAGGCTTGGCCTGAGCTTCGACTGAAGGGCGGTAGAACGAGATGTTCGGTGCAACGAAATGGGTCTCCATACAGACTTTATAAGCTGCCGAGACTGCGTTTACTTCATGTGCCACCGTCTGATCTGCAGCACCGTTGGCTTGGCGCTTCTCGACAGAGGTGGTCCTGCTTCCTCGACCAGTTTGCAGCCTTGTTAAGATGGATCAGGGGTTTATTTCAGGCTGCTAATCTCATTGGTTCTGTTTTGCTGGCATAGGCCTCATCGGGGGTCAATATGCCGTGCGTCGAATGCGGGCGCTCAGAGTTGTAGTAGGTCAACCATTTGCCGATTCCGACCCGCATTTTTGAACCTGTTTCTGAAGTGGTCCTACTTTTCGACCATTGGGCAGCCTTGTTTGAGCGATGGCACTATAAAGACTCTGTCGGTTCGGGCTCGGAGCGGCCCTGCAGCTGCTAAGAGCAAAGCACAGTTCCGACGTCGCCTGAATGTCAGCGCCCAACTTTGCGGCACGTCTGGCTCACGCTGCGGCGATATTGCGGGATAGGCGAAGTGATCTTAGCAAAAAAGTTGACGTAATTCGATTCGAGGTTCACTATCTTCGTTAGAAATATACAGTTTATTGATTTTTTTGAATGTTTCTTGGAGGGGAGAAATGGTGATTACCATTTTGAGGGAGCTATTGCCTGACAGCAAGCGCTGCCTGGCTATTACGATTTCTGCGAGCGTCGTGATCGGATCCGCAGGCCATGCAGACCCGTTGAGCAGCAACAACGGATTTTATCCGACCCAGGCACAATACAATGGCCAGTTTGTGGTCGCAAACCTGACCTATCCGACACAGATGCCCGATGATGTTTTCAATTCCGGACCCGATTTTGAAAACGGTATCAACATCGATAACGCCGAAGCTTACATGGCGCTGGTCAAGCGATATCTGCTGGACACAAGCTTTTCCGACATCATCAATACGCCCGAGTCGTGGGACCCCGCAGAAGCCGGGTGGTATGATCTTGTCTGGTCGGGAACTTCAGACGATGATCCTACCAACGGACGCGAAGCCCTGATGAACACATACACAGGGCAGATCCTGCACAAGACTTCGTTTTTTGAGGGGCATCAACCTACCACCGAGTGGGTGCAAAACCATGCCGTCATCTACTACAATGGCGCGTCGGCCTATATGCTGGGACAGATATGGAAGGATCTTTATAATGCCGACCTATCGGCGCTGAACTTTCCCGAAGGATCGGTTGTGGTGAAGGCCGAGGCAACAACACCTGCTATCGACGAATGGCCTACAGTTCTAAAGGGCGCTCAAACATGGCGCGTTTTCCGCCCGACAACCGCCGATCAGGCAAACAAAGTGGTCGGGGCAAAGCCAACAGTTGTTGAGGCCCACCCTCTGCAGATGTCAGTGAAGGTCAAAGACAGCAATGCCTCAGGAGAAACTGGATGGGTCTTCATGGCTTTTGTTTATGATGCGTCCTCGACGGCCGATACAGTTTGGGACCGGTTTGTGCCGCTGGGTGCGATGTGGGGGAATGACCCTGACCAGACCAGCGACCCTTCCGGGCGTAGTCCGGGGCAGGCGCTGGCCGAGACTTGGATTAACCCTGACCGACCTGCCTTCACCACTGACACGCTGGGCTGGGGCGGTCGTCTGGCGGGGCCGATGGACGTGGCGACCCGTCAGGGTGTGATCACGACAGCGGGCACCTTTTCCGAACCGGCCGCAGATGTTGCGGCATCCTCTTGCATGAGTTGCCACGGCGCAGGCGAGTATCCATTTACCGTAAATCTTTATCCTTCGCCGAACCTTAGTTTCCCGCAAAACGGCGAGCCTTTCTTGTTGTATGAGCCAGGTTCTGAGGAGTGGGCGGCTTGGTTTAAGAACCGGCCCGGCGGGTTGCCGCAAAGTATGGGCCGCGGAACGACAGCAACGGACTACGACATGGCTATTATGTTCGCATTGGGTGCCACGCTGAACGTCAGCGGCGCAGCAAACCCGGGGTTAAAGCGATTCCGTGTCCACTAATATTGAAAACATTCTATCCGCCGGAATACACCCGTCGGGGCGCGTTGTTGACACCGAGCATCGTGGCGTATCGGTCCTGTTTGCTGATCTGGTGGGATCGACCGAATACGTAGAAGAGCTGGGCGCAGAAGGGTTTCGCGATCTGATCGGACGGTTCCATGCAATCTGCAATGAAATCGTGCGCAGCCGTAGCGGCGTTGTCGCCCAGTACCAAGGCGATGGCATAATCTGTTATTTCGGCTTTCCGAGGGCTGCCGAAAATGATGCAGCCCACGCGGTTGCGGCAGGCTTGGATATCTGCGAGGCGCTTTCGGCTCTTAAGGGCGATATTAGGATGGCAACTCGGATCGGCATTGCGTCTGGCTCCGTGATGTTAAAGGCGGACGGTGACGATTTCGGTTCCAACGCCGTGGGCAGCTGCATCAACAAGGCAGCAAGGCTCGAAGCTTTGGCAGACGTCGGCAACGTTCTGATCTGCAATGACACACACGATTTGATCGGTGATCTATTTCGTGTGCGAGGAATGGGCGAGTATGAACTGAAAGGCTTCCGCGGAAAACAATTGGTCCACAAGGTGGAGCGGCGTCGCAAGGGGATCATGACGCGGTTCGAAGCCCTGAGGGGGCGCAAAGTCAGCCCGCTGATCGGCCGCCAGACCGAGATGCACAAATTGAACGGGCATTTCGCTGCTGCGCAATCAGGGAGCCGCAGGGCAGTCATCGTCTCGGCGGACGCAGGACTGGGAAAATCTCGGTTGGTGGATGCATTTCTGCACCAGCCACAATTAGAAAACGTCCCGAGATTTGTCCTGCAATGCGCCCCTGAACACCGAGGCACTGCGCTCTATCCGGTGTTGCAATATCTTGAATGGGTTGCAGGCATTGGTCGAAACGATCCCAACACATCACGGCATGAAAAGCTCAAGCGGTTGTTCCTTAAAGTGTGGCAGTCGGACGATGCAGAGCTGGATATTCTATTGCAGCTTTTGTCCCCGTTGGGTGCCGAAACGGCGATTGATGAAACAGAATCCGTTCCTTTACGGCGTGGCCGCGCGCTGACATTGCTGGCGGATAAGATTTACGCGGCGGTCGCTGGGCGTCGGGCGATGATCGTGGTGTTTGAAGATGTGCACTGGATCGATCCAACATCCGCACTCTTGCTTGAAATCCTGATTGGCAAGGCGTCGGAGCAATCGGCGCTTGTACTTGCACTGACGCGGCCTGAATCGCCTTTTGACGACGATTACGACCTAGCAGACGAATTGATCCGCTTAGGACCACTGCCTGACGAGCAAGCGAAGGCGTTGGCGCGGCAAAGTCCGGGCAAGACCGATTTGACGGAAGATCAGATTGATGCGGTCATCGTGAAATCTGAAGGGAACCCTCTTTTTCTTGAGAAATACGCTGAGATGCTCAGCAACGCAGTTTCCAACATGGAGTGGCAGATTCCCCTGACACTATCGGGCTTGGCGCAAAGTAAGCTGGACCGGCTGGACCGACCCGCTCGTGAACTGGCGCGGGTGGGATCGGCGCTCGGCCGTAGCTTTCAGCCGATTTTGGCCGCCCAAGTCGCAGGTCTCGACCCTGACGATGTTCCACGCCTTGTTGAAGCGCTGGTGGTGGAAAAGCTTGCCGAAATTTCAGACCTAGTCGAGGGAGAAGATGCGTTGACCTTTAGCCATGCGCTGATCCGCGATGCAGTCTACGGCTCGATGTCGTCGGACATGCGAGTCGATTTGCACTGCGGCATTGCCGATCTGTTTATTGCTCAAGGTGCCCGGCAATCAGTCGAAGACAACGTCTTAGCCGCCCATCTGGCCAACGCGGGCCGCCACGACGAAGCGGTTGAGCGGTATATGCAGGCCGCCCTCGCTGCCGCTGGTCAAGGCGCGGCATTCGAGGCGCTGGCAATTTTGGAAGCCGGACTGGAATGTGTCGCGAAGCTGCCTGAGGGAGCGGGCCGCGACAAACTGGAGTTGCAGCTGTGCGCCATCAAGGGCCCGACGCAAATGGTCACCCGGGGGCCGGGAAATCCGTCTTTCGGAGACACCCAAAAACGGGCGATGGATCTCGTGAGCAAGCTGGGTCTGCACGAAACCATGGTGCCGGTGATCTACAACAGTGCGCTTCACGCATGGGCAACTGCGCAACTGGACAAGGCGATGTGCATGGCCAATGCCATTTCAATGATTAATGATGAGATGCCCACAGATGCGGCATTTATGGCGGCCAACACTATGCGTGGACTGATCGCTTGGCATCAGGGTCATAATGACTTGGCGCTCCAAGCGCTGGGGCGCACCGTAGGGCGCCATGACCCTGACATCCACAAAGGGCTTTATGCTGTCTTTTTGAAAGAATTCGGCGTTTTTTCACTCTTCTATTTAGGGCTCGCACACACGGTGCGTGGTGATTTTGATCATGGACGAGACTATGCCGACAAGGCTGCGGTGTTGGGGCAAAAGATGGGCTTCCCGCATGCACGGGGCTTTGGTCTTTTGGCACAATTTAACACCGCAATGATGAGGAACGACCTTGAAACAGCCTATGAGACAAGCATGAGCAGCTTGGATTTTGCCACGCGGCAGGGATTTCCCGAAATGCAGGCGATGTCCCAATTCGTTCAAGGCTGGGTTAAGGCGCGGCGCGGTGATCTGGATGGAGGCGTGAGCGAAATGCAGGGCGGGCTGTCGTTCTGGGCGGCGACCGGTTTTACCTGCTGGCAGGGTCATTTTGCATCCTATCTGGCCCGGGATCTGGTGCAGTTGGGCCGACTGGAACATGCAGAGGGTTTGATTGGTAAATCTCTCGACATGCTATCCGTAAGTGGAGAAAATCAAAGCCTTTCGCCATTGCTGCTAGCGCAGGCCGAAGTGCTTCAGGCGCGCGGAGATGCCACCGCCCAGACCATCGCACAGCACGCTTGGCAAATCGCATCAGATCAGGGGGCCAAGCTGTGGCAGGGAATGGTTGCAGAGCGTTTTGCGGTTGATACGCAATGAGGTCAGATAAGGGGAGCGAATGGCAAACGAATTCATCGGTCTGATCCGCGCGGACGTAGAGGTCTGGGCTGCAGATCTGGAAAAAGCCCGTGAACTGCTTTCGATTTCAGATGCCTGCGTAAGGGCGCAAAGCCCGTTTGACAGATGTGCCCGCATTGGTCTGCCACAACTGAAATACGACGTTTCTGTCGAAATGTATCTTGCCTATCTCACTACCCAGGCCCTGGCCTGGAGTACGCTGGAAATCAGCGCGCTCAAGGGCATCGTCGCATCTTTGCGACCGGTCTTCGAAGCATTGCCGTACAATTTGCCCGAAAAAGTCTGGCTGCTCCAGACCACTGGCCGCGAAGAAGCTGCGGCC
>JAGXHB010000012.1 GCA_024636425.1 Roseobacter sp. | reverse complement strand
GACCCCGTTCGATCCGTCGCGCGGCATTGCCGCAAAAATCAAGAAACATGCGTTCGACAACGGCTTGATCTGCTATCCGATGTCCGGCACGATTGATGGTAAATCCGGTGACCACGTGCTTCTTGCGCCGCCGTTCATCATCACTGATGCACAGATAGACGAACTCACCGAAAAGCTGAGCAAAAGCATAGATCAGGCACTTGCATGAAAAAAGGCAGGGCGCGAACCCTGCCTTTTCCGTTCATGTCAGCCTCGATCACGCGGCGGCGCGGTCGTGCTCACCTTCTTCGATTTCTTCGACGATCTTGCCAATGAAGGCCTCCAGATCTTCGGGTGATCGGCTGGTGATGATGCCCTGATCAACGACGACTTCGCTATCTTCAAAATGCGCACCGGCATTTTTCAGATCGGTCGCAATCGAATGGTAAGACGTTGCTTCCCGGCCTTCGATGATACCGGCCTCAACCAGGAGCCAAGGCGCGTGACAGATCGCGGCGACGGTCTTGCCTTCTTTGGCGAAGGATTGGATCAGTGCGATCGCATCCTTGTTGACCCGCAGCAGGTCCGGGTTGATTTGGCCGCCGGGCAAGACGATTGCGTCGTAGTCCGATACCGTAACGTCGGACAGAGCTTTGTCAGCGTTGACGGTGCTGCCCCAATCGTCTTTATCCCAACCCTTGATAGCCTCGCCATCGGGTGTCACGACGTGAACTGTCGCCCCTCTGGCCTTGAGGTCATTCAAAGGACGTTCCAGTTCCGACTGCTCGAAACCGTTGGTGGAGAGGATGAGGATCTTTGCATCAGTGATCTGTGTCATGTGAAGCTCCTTTCGATGTTTCGTTCTTCACCGTCCCAACGTCCTGCGTCTTGGGATGTTCCACTGGCTTGGATGCGCGGGCCGGTTTTCGCCGTGAAATACACTGACTAAATTGTGTGGCCACACATATACCCCCGCCGGAAATTGTCCTATATAACGGCCCGATGAAAGATGTGCCGGATCATGACCTTGCAGTGCCGCTGACAGACCTTATCGTCTGTCCGCAATGCGATGCCGTGTACCATCTGAAAGAGCCGGCAGCCGGAGAGCAGGCCGTCTGCCAGCGTTGTCACACGGTCCTGATCGCGCCACGCCGGAAGGCGGGCCTTACGATCATCGCCGTGGCACTTGCGACGCTTATCCTGATTGTCGGCGCGACATTTTTTCCGTTTTTGACCATTGATGCGGCGGGCAACAAGAACTCCGTCTCTGTCTTTGACTCCGCGCTCGCGTTCTCGAACGGCCCTTTGATCTTGCTGTCGCTTGCAACAGCGGCGCTGATCATGTTGGTGCCCTTGGCGCGGGCTGTCCTGACGCTTTACGTGCTGGTGCCGATCGTGCTGGACCTGCCCCCTGCGAAATTTGCGATGCCGGCGTTTCGGTTTTCACAAGCTCTGCGGCCATGGTCGATGGCCGAAATCTTTGCGCTTGGCTGCGCGGTGGCGCTGGTCAAGGTTGCAGATCTTGCGACAGTGGGTTTTGGGCCCGCATTCTGGATGTTCGGTGTTTTGGTTATCCTGGTTGTGGCCCAGGACAGTTATATGTGTAAATGGTCGGTATGGAACTCGCTGGAACACCCCAAAAAATCCTGAGCGCGCGTGAGATGGGCCTCGTTGCGTGCACGCGGTGCGCAAGGGCGTGGCCTATCGAAACGCAGGTTTGTGGAAGATGCGGTCATCACATGAAGTCGCGCGACGCCAACAGCCTGCAAAAGGTGTGGGCGTGGTGGCTGGTGGGGTTCATGTGCTACATTCCCGCCAACGTCTATCCGATGCTTCAGACCAGAACGTTGTTCCAGAACGATCAAAGCACAATCATCGGAGGTGCTGTCGAACTGGCGCAATACGGGTCATGGGGTATCGCGTTTATCATTCTCCTCGCCTCTGTCGCCATACCGTTGGCCAAGTTCTGGGCCGTCGCATATCTGGCACTTAGCGTCAGACGGCCAGGGGCGGGTTTCAATAATTCACGCCACCTGATGTACGAGATCGTCGAATACATCGGCCGCTGGTCGATGATCGACATCTTTGTGGTTGCCATCCTGTCGTCGCTGGTGCAACTCAACACACTTGCGAACATTAATCCGGGCCCGGCGAGCATGTTCTTCGCATTGTCGGTTATTTTTACGATGTTATCTGCGCAAGCGTTTGACTCCCGTTTGATTTGGGATGGGCAGGCCAAGGACAAGGGATCTGCGTGAATGAGTGATACACCCCCCAATGTGTCAATGAAGCCTGCGCGCAAGCTTTTCCTGAGCGGTGCATCTGTTGTCTGGATCATTCCATTGCTGGCGCTGGTCGCGGCATTGGCCGTGGCTTGGAACAACTACAACTCACGCGGTCCGGAGATATACGTCACGTTTGAAAAAGGGGCGGGGATCAAGGCGGGTGAAACCGAATTGCGCTACCGCGATGTCACCGTGGGCCGTGTCGAGGAAGTCGGGTTTACCGAAGACCTGTCCAAAGTCGTCGCCACCATCCGTGTAGACAAGGATGTCGCCCCGTTCATCGACAGAAGTGCCGCATTCTGGGTTGTCCAGCCCGAGGTGTCCGCCCGTGGGATCACCGGGCTGAGCACCGTGCTGAGCGGCGTTTATATCGAAGGATCCTGGAGCGAGAAGGAAGGCGAATTTGCCAACACTTTTTCGGGATCCGACGCCGCTCCGTTGATACGGCCCGGTCAATCCGGCCTTCAGGTGGCGTTTCGCACGGTCGGTAACGGGCAGCTGACAGACAACGCGCCGATTTTTTATCGCGGCATCGAAGTAGGCCGCATGGGCAAGGCTGAGATCGCACCCCGTGGCAACTTTGCCATCGCAGAGGCGCTCATCTTCGAAAACTACCGCAACCTTGTAAATGGGTCGACACGGTTCTGGGACACCTCGGGCTTCAGCCTTTCAATAGGTCCGACCGGTGCAGAGATTGATTTTCAGTCCATCGCCACGCTGGTGGGCGGGGGCGTAACATTCGATACATTCGTGTCGGGCGGCGACCGTGTTCAGGACGGCACCGTCTTCGAGATTTACCCAAGTCGGGAAGAGGCACGAAACTCCGTTTTCAATGCCTCCGAAGTCGATCCGCTCAAACTGAGCGTTGTCTTTGACGATAACGTATCGGGTCTTGCTGTGGGTGCGCCGGTTGAATTGAGCGGTCTGAATATCGGCGAGGTGGAATCCCTGTCCGGTATCGTTGATTACGACGTGTTTGGTGACAACCGGGTGCGGCTGAACGTAACCCTCTCCATCCAGCCCGCGCGGCTGGGTCTGCCTGGGGAAGTCTCGGCGGCAACTGCATTGGAATTTCTGGAAGATCGTGTCATAACCGGCCTGCGGGCGCGGCTCGCATCGGCTAGCTTGCTGACGGGAGGATTGAAGGTGGAACTGGTCACCGTCGATGACGCCCCACCGGCGCGACTGGAAGCAACCGACGATCGTTTGCCGGTTCTGCCCACGACCGAAAATGAGACATCGGATGCCTCTGCTACCGTCGAAGGTGTATTCAGCAGGATCAACAACCTTCCGATCGAAGAATTGTTGAACAGCGCCATAGGCCTGATGAATTCCGCTCAAACTTTGATCGGTAGTGACGATTTGCAGCAAACCCCAAGAGACGTGCGCACCCTTATCAACGAGGTGACGGGGCTGGTGTCGTCAGACTCGGTCCAGAACATCCCGGTATCCCTGAACGCCACCTTGCAGCGTGTCGAAACTTTGGTTGCCACGCTTGAGCAAGAGCAGATGGCGGCACGGCTGCTCACTGCTGTCGACTCTGTCTCTGCCGCCGCTGATGCGTTCAGCACATCTACCGAAGGCGTGCCCGAACTTGTCACTGAAATTCGGGCCGTCGCCGCCAAGGCTGAAGAACTGGAGCTACAGCAGCTTGTAGACGAGTTAACCGAACTGACCCGGTCGGCGGATCAGGTAATCGGAACGCCCGACGCCGTCGCCTTGCCCGGATCGTTGAAGGATGCGCTTGATGAACTGAACTACACCTTGCAGGAACTTCGCGAAGGGGGTGCGATCGAGAACGTGAATCGCACGCTTGCTTCAGCGCAGAATGCTGCGGACAATATCGCGGTGTCAGCGCAGGATCTGCCACGGATTGTTACCCGCCTGTCAACGCTTTTCGATCAGGCGGGCCGGACCATCGAAGGCTACAACCGTGGGGACCAGATCAGCCGTACGACCGAAGAAACCTTGCGCGATATTCAAAAAGCGGCAGATGCGCTGACCTCTCTTGCGCGGACGATCGAACGCAATCCGAATTCACTTTTGCTGGGACGATAAGTTATGAAGTTGGTTAAGATATTTTCAGTAGTTGGCCTGGTACTGGCCGTCGCAGCCTGTGGGTCTTCGGACCGGTTCGCGGTGACGTCCCCGCCGGTAACCGAGCAGGTCAGGATCAGCTTTGGTGCAGTCGAAGTGCGGGATGTTTCGCTTCCCAGTTATGCTGCCGCTGACGAAATTCATATCAGGAAGAACGATGGCACGCTCGTCAGCTCTTCAGGTCAGCTTTGGGCGGATTCACCTGAACGTGCCGTCGCACTTGAGCTGAGTGAAAACCTGTCACGCCTGACGGGCCGCCGTATCGCATCCGAGCCATGGCCGTTCGAAGCCTATCCTGATGCGCGTGTGGAGGTCAGGTTCAGCGAGTTGCTGGCGTCCGAAACGGGCCAGTTCACCGCTTCGGGACAGTACTTTGTCGCAGTGCTGGATGGCAGCAGGGAGCGTTCAGGCCTGTTTGATCTGACCGTGCCCTTCGATCCAAAGGGTGGGCCTGCAAGCATCGCCACCGCCCGCGGCCAGCTCGTCTTGGATTTGGCGAGCTTTATTGCAAAAAACGGTTTAAGGTAGGACGGATCTACGCTGATTGTTTCCCTTATAGCGACAGTCATTCGATGATGGTGGGCTTAGTCCGTCAGGAGTTTTCTTGCTGAACGAGAATATTTTTTCGAATTTATATTAAGAAGCGAATTGCTTAAATCATCGATTTTGTGCAGAGGATCACGCACTTTTCGAAACTTAGCGGCCAGGTGATGTGGACCGGATGACTGGAATGGACAAGACGACAATGATGAATCAAAGCCCCCAGAAATTTTCAGCACATCCGGATGCCGAAGACGATACGATAGACATCAGCGCGCTTTTGGGGACGCTCTGGCGCGGTAAATGGATTATCGCGCTGGTGACTTTGATTTTTCTGCTGATTGCCGGGTACTACGCATTTGTTGCTGCGGTCCCGACCTATCGGTCTACCGCAGTTGTGGTTTTGGATACGAAGCAAGACAGCATTGTGGATCTGGAAGCTGTCGTTGG